>DYLR01000095.1 GCA_020721975.1 Blastopirellula marina
AAAATAATCAGTGTTAATCCGTAAAATCCTGTGGTTAAAGCATTCGGGCGATTAAATGTCAAAATGCACATTGGGAAAATCAAAACGGCTGATTAAAAATGCGCAGTTCAAGTCTATTCTCGACCAGCGAAGGCGATTTTACAACGAGGCTTTGACTGCTTATATTGCCGGCAACGGTCTGATTACTTCCAGATTAGGGGTTAGTGTGAACCGGTCTTTCGGGTCGGCAGTACGAAGAAACAAGTTCAAACGGCTCGTCCGCGAGGCTTTTCGACTTGCACAACCTCAAATGCCGGCAGGAATGGACTTTGTAATAACCCCTTCACGACAGTTGATTAGCCGTAAGGATAAGGACTTGAATTATCCCTTAATTGCAGTTGCAATGGCTGATATAATCGCTAAAATAAGGCAAAAATCCGATGAAGCAGAATTTACAGACAAACAGTAAATCCGGTGCAGGACTGATCGGCCGGGGACTTATCTTCCTGATAAACCTTTACCGCATCAGCCTGTCAAGGTGGTTCGGCGGACAATGCCGGTTCGTGCCGAGTTGCAGCATTTATGCCATCGAGGCGATTGAACGGTTTGGACCGGCAAAAGGCCTTATTATGGCAATATGGCGAATTATACGATGCAATCCGCTTAACCGCGGCGGCTGGGACCCTGTGGAATGAAAATCTGCTGCTCGGGCAGCAGGATAACTTCTGGAATTGCTAATCCGGCGGATAATGGCAAAGCAGCATAACGAAAATCTTGTGCCGATGGGAGCCGCGGCAAAAGAAGCTGGAATTTCCACCCAGACTCTGCAATATTATATTATGGTCGGGCTGCTCAAACCCTCTGCCATAACGCCGACCCGAAGAAGGCTGTTTGACCGGAACGCAATAGAAAAAATAAAGCTGATACATAAATTGAATCAAAGCGGTTATCCGCTGCGGGCAATACGGGAACTTTTTATTGAAGGAAGCGAAAATTTGAAAGGAATCAAATAATGGCCGATTATGAAGCCATACAGCGCAGGCGAAACATTATCGTCGGAATTTTTATTATCATTTCCGTCTGTATTTTCTTTGTAATGCTGTTTTTGTTTCAGGATATGCCCGCGGCAGTTACCCGCATCAAATCATTTGAAGTTGTCGGTTATTTCCCGTCGGCCCCCGGCGTGAACAAAGACACTCCCGTGCAATACTGCGGCTATCAGATAGGCAGGGTCGTGGCAATTCATCCGCCGCGACCGATGATAGACCGGCACGGTATAACAAGACACATGGTCGGCGTAACTATGGCGATAGAAAGAAAGTATAACACAATCCCGTCAAATTCCGATTTCAAACTGATTAAACGCGGCCTGGGCAGCAGTTATGTAGATATAAGAACCGACCCGTTAAGACCGCTTGTTCCGCTGGACGCAAATAATCCTATGACGAAATTCCTTACGCATGGCGCTATGGTTTTCGGCACAACAGGCACGGATAACGAGTTTATTCCGCAGGAAACAATGGACAAGGTCAGCACTTTGATTTCGCACATTAACGATATTATAGGCGACCCGAACAATAAGCATAATCTTGCAGAACTGCTTGGAAACGTCAACAAGGCTGCAGCCGAAGCGGAGCTTACTCTTGCCGAGTTGCGCAAGTTTTCAATTGCCGGTGCTGCTGCAATGGAAACCGCCAATGTCCAAATGCAGCAGCTCGGAGATTCCGCAGCCAGAACCAGCAACGAACTCGGCACCGCAGTCATCGAATTGCGGCGGGTGCTGGAGAAGATAAATTACGGCAACGGCACTGCGGCAAAACTAATCAACGACGACAGGCTTTATGAGAGTCTTGTTTCCAGTACAACCGAGCTTAAAGCGGCTCTGGAGAAATTCCGCGCCGTAATGGAAAAGACTGAAAAGAAAGGCGTACAGGTAAAATTGTTTTAGCCTGAGTTTACCATAATAAATGACGGCTATCCGCTCAGTTCCTCGCTGATTTGGCTTATTATCCGTAATATCAGTATTATCAGCCAGGCAAATACCGCAAGCACCACAAGGGTATATACTGCTACTGCAATTGTCAGGATAATTTTGCCTGTTTTGCTGAAACTGTTGCTGCGGTACAGAAACGGCAGCCCCAGCGGTCCCAAAACCACAAATAACAGGATTATTATGCCGGTTTTGCTGTACAGCAGGCTTTGCTGTCCGGGCTTATTGGGCTTATTCGATTGATTATCTTCTGTCATAATATATTTCGCCGGAGGTTATATATATCAAAATGAAACTCGATATTATTATCGCAGGAGCTTACGAAAACAATTGTTATATTATCCGTTCGAATAATAATACGCAATACTGCGTTTTGATAGATACCGCCCTTGAATCCGAACCGATTATCGCCTTTCTCAACAAAAACAAACTCGACCCCGCGGCACTGCTGCTTACCCACGGCCACGCCGACCATATTGCCGCGATACCCGCCCTGAAGAAAAACAGGCCTGAAATGAAAATATATATCCACTCCGCAGACGCACAAATGCTCACAAGCCCGCAGAAGAATTTGTCAATGTTCGCAGGTAAACCGGTTCTGCCCGGCCCGGCCGATGTGCTTGTTTGCGATAATCAGGAATTAAATATCGCCGATATGACATTTAGGGTTTTGCACACTCCCGGCCATACCGACGGCGGGGTCTGCTATTATTTGCCGTCTGAAAATATCGTTTTTACGGGCGATACGTTATTTGATGGCTCGATAGGTCGGACTGATTTCCCGGGATATGACATTGAAAAAAAACAGGCACAGCTTATTGAAGGCATAAAAAGTCGTTTGCTTACGTTGCCGGCGGACACCGTAATTTATCCCGGCCACGGCACCGCTTCGACTATTTACCGGCAAATACGCACAAATCCATATCTTACTTGAATTATAAGACCGGCGGTGGTAGAATAGCCGTACCTGGCGATTTTTAAAAGGCTCTGAGCCAGGGAAAAGGAAGAGGATTCGGGCTTTTGGTTATCATCGCAGTATTGCTCATTTCCCAAAACCCGTGTCGCAGCCGTTATTACTTTTTTGAGCAGCAGATTATGAGCCGGATTTTGCGCGTGTTTTTTGCGACGATTTTAGCGGGGGCGATATGTTCGCACTGCCAGGCAGGCAATTTTAGCGTGCGTCTGGTCGCACAGCCGCAAACTCTGCAGATCGGGCATCGCGGCATAATACAAATCTGGGGCTGGGCAGATGACTTTGCGGCTGATGCGAATAATGGAATCAATGTCTGGCAGTTTGACCTGCTGGTCGAGCCGAATTCAACAGGCGTGGTTGTAATACCCCAAACCGATGATATCAATTCTGTGATAACTATTTATTCTCCGGTACCGTTTGACAGCGATTTGCTGCCGATGATTTCAATAAACAACCCTTCACCGGGCGATATTCATTTGCTCGGAGCAACAACGCTCGAATCACCGCAGGACTCTAATTGCGGCGTCGGCGGCTATTCCCTGCTTGCCGAAGTAGTTGTGGAAGCAAACAGCGCCGGAATTGTCAGCTACTCGGCAAACGGCCTGCAGCAGGATTTTTACGCGATTTTAAGAGACGGCCAATATCTGAATGGAATATTTGACAGATTTGAAAGTCCGGCAACAATTACCATAATCGACAGTCCTGTTTTAATGGCGGATTTCAACGGAGATGGAATTGTTTCAACGCTGGATATGCAGGAAATAATGTCAAGCTGGCTGGCCGAAGAGCCGGGTCTTACTGCCGATATAGCCCCCGACGGCGGCGACGGCAGGGTTGATATATACGACTTTATCGAATTTTCCGGGGAATGGCAGCCGGTTTATTACAAAGCCGATTTGAACGCCGACGGCATAATCGATTTTATAGATTTTGCGAAAGTTGCCGAGGCGATTAACACAGGGACAAACCTTGTTGATATTGCACCCGGCCAGGGGGACGGAATTACCAATATCCACGACCTGCTGGAAATCATCAACCACTGGCTGGAATTTTCTTATCGCTGAAATCGTACCCCGCAGCCGTACCGCCAAGTCAAAGATTTCCGCTTTTATAACACGCCGGTAAAACCGATAAAAGCCAAAGCCATAATTCCTGCAATTATCAGCGTTATTCCCGGCCCGTGAAGGCCTTTGGGTATTTTCTCTGCAACCAGCTTTTGACGAATACCCGCCATTGCAAGAATCGCCATCAGCCAGCCGAGTCCTGAGCCGAGCGCATAGCCGATGGTAACGATGAAACTGTAATTTCTGATTATCATAAATAAAGCTGCGCCGAGAATTGCACAATTGACCGTAATCAGCGGCAGGAACACGCCGAGCTTTTGATACAACATCGGGCTGAACCGTTCAACAGCCATTTCAATGAACTGCACAAACGCGGCAATAATCACCATAAACAAAATGAAGCGAAACGACTCGATATGCAGCGGCACAAGAATGTAATAATAAGCCGCCCAGTTGATTGCACAGGTGGCCACAAGCACAAAAACCACAGCCCAGCCAAGTCCGACAGCGGTCTTTATTTCCCGCGAACAGGAAATAAACGAGCACATTCCCAGAAAATAACTCAGCAGAATATTCTGTGTAAATATCGCCGAAACGCAAACAATAACGGCCTGAATAATTTCCGGAGCAATCTTCATTTTTTACTTTCCGTCGCCGACTGTTGAGCAAGCTTTACTGACCTGAATATCCACGTTATTACCGCAAGTGCAAAAAACGCACCGGGCGGCATCACCATTATTATCCATTTGTCCCACAAAGGTGAACTGAAATAAGGCACGGCAATGCCGAGAAATGTTCCCATACCAAGTGTCTCACGCAGCGTCGCTATTATCAGAAGAACAGCTGAATAACCAAGCGCATTGAATACGCCGTCAACAAAGGCGGTAAGCGGCGGATTAGATATGCCGCAGGCTTCCGTACGCCCCATAACAATGCAGTTGGTGATTATCAGTCCCACATAAGGGCCAAGATTTCGGCTCATGTCCGGCCAATATGCCCGCAAAACAACGTCGATTATCATTACATAAAACGCAATGATAAGCACTTCAATCATTATGCGGATTGTTCGCGGAATGATATTGCGCAGAAGCGAGACCGTCATTGAGCTGAACGCAATAGTGAAAACAAGCCCGATACACATAACTATTGTGTTGAGAACAAGATTTGTAACAGCAAGAGTACTGCATATACCCAGCACCTGCTGTGTAACAGGATTATTGCTCCACAAACCGTCGAGCATTATCGTTTTCAGTTTATTTTGGGATTTCATTATATGCCTGATATATCTGAACCGGCCGGACTATCCCTGCAGGCTAATATGAAATAATCGTTGTCAGGTAATATTATTATATATCAGTTTTCATCATTTTCCTGCATAATTTAATTTTTGGGATTGAAGACCAAACCCGTAGGGCAAGCCCGCGGGCCAACGGAAGCCGCAGTCGTACCGACGGCGGCTAAACAATTTTGAATGTTAAATGTTATTCTGTGTCTCGGATTTTTTGTAAATCCCCCCAGTTTGCCGATAAATGGGAAAATGAGCAAAAAAAATAATGCCGACAAAAAGAGTGCTGCAATCTCCGGTTTTGACTGGTTGCTTGGTGAAACTATACGTGCCTGTGCGTTAATGCTTATGGCACTTGGGGTTGTATTCGTCAGTTCAGCTGCGGCAAGACTTGATGCCGAGTATAACATTAGGAAATTATACGCCTACACCGAGTTCAGGCAGGCAATTTTTTTCATACCGGCCATAATCATTATGCAGATATTTGCCAGCCTGAATTATCGCCGATGGTCAATTCGCAAAAACGGTCTGCCGGGGCTGCTGTGCAACCCGATGGTCTGGGCAATGCTCATCAGCCTGATATTGCTGGTAATAGTACTGATACCGGGGATTGGCATTGAGAAAAATTACGCGAGACGCTGGCTGGAAATCCCGCTGGGACCGGTACGGATGAGTTTCCAGCCGTCGGAACTGGCGAAATGGTGTCTTGTTTTTTTAATGGCAGCCGTTCTCGCACAATGGCAGCCGCCCGTAAAATCTTTTCTGCGACGGTTTTTACCACTGTGCGGGCTTGCGGGCATTACAGTTGCGCTTATTGTAATTGAAGATTTCGGCACGGCGGCATTCGTGGCAGTTCTGGCATTTATGATAATGCTCTTCGGCGGCGTGGTGTGGTGGTATTTGCTCACTCCTCTGCCGCCGGCGGCGTGCGGATTCTTCTTTTCAATCGTAACAAACCCGACTCGCATAAACCGGCTGAAATCCTTTTTTACACCTGACCCCAACGCCGTTTCAGCAGAGGCTTATCAGATTACGCAGTCGCTCATCGCAATTGCCACAGGCGGCCTGTGGGGCAAGGGCTTAGGCAACGGCATAAGCAAGTACGGCCATTTGCCGGAAGATACGACAGATTTTATCTTCGCAGTCATCTGTGAGGAACTGGGACTGGCCGGTGCATGCTTAGTGATTTTTCTTTTTATTATGCTGCTGCTTTGCGGCATTATCGTTGTTCTGCGATGTAAAGACCGATTCGGACAGTTGCTGGCGTCGGGAATTGTGCTTACGATTTGTTTGCAGGCGGCAATAAATATAGCTGTGGTTACGCAGTGTCTGCCGACAAAGGGAATTGCTCTGCCGTACATTTCAGCCGGAGGCAGCGGCCTGCTGCTTACCGCCGCAGCTTCGGGAGTTCTTATAAACATCGCCCGCAGTTCGTATATTCGTATCTCGTGAAGTGTGAAGCGGAATACGAGATGCGATTCACGAACAACGCTTCACTTTTCTGCCGGCATCGGGGCTAACGGGAATATTGAAATTCGGATAATCGATAATGGTTTTGGCATTGCCTCAGAACACATCGGCAGAATATTCGAGCGTTTTTATGTTGCCGACAAGGCTCGCAGCA
>DYLR01000096.1 GCA_020721975.1 Blastopirellula marina
TGTAACCGCCCTGCTGGGCAGAATTCCGCAAAGCGGCGATACGGCTCATATAGGCAATGTAATGTTCAGAGTCGAGTCCGTCAAAAAGCACAGGGTTGAAAGCGTGATTATTTCTCTTGAGCCGGGAAATGCGATGAAATCCAAAAACGGAGAAAAGGTCTGATGCACAGAATAATTTTAATAATTATTATTTTGTGCGGAATACTGCTGGCGGGTTTCTTTGCCGGTACGGAAAGCGGCATATATCGAATGAGCAGATCGGTTTTGCGTCTGGGTATCGAGCAGAAAAAGCGATTTTTCGGGGCGCTTGGCAGACTCATCGGCGACGCTCACAGCGTAATATTATCAACACTGGTTGGGGTAAATTTAGCGACATATCTGACTACAAGCTGCACTGCGTATCTGTATCTGGATATTTGCGGCGATTCGAATATGGCGGAGTTTTATACGGTGCTGATTATCACGCCTGTTATGTTTGTTTTCGCAGAGCTTATACCGAAAAATTTATTTGTGCATTACGCCGACAGGCTTATGCCGCCTTTTGCCTTTGTGCTGTGGTTTTTTCACAGAATCTTCACATATACGGGTATATCGCCGCTGTTGAGGCTTTTTGCAAGAGTTTTCGCATTTATCGGCAGTCCGGATGATTCCGATGTTGTAAGCGCAGTAGCGATGGAGCGTCATCATATCCCGCAGATTATGCGGGAAAATATTGAAGACGGCCATTTGAGCAGGATACAAAGCGAGATGATAGACCGGCTTATAAATATGCCGAATGTGCAGGTGCGGGAAGTGATGATACCAATCAGCCGGGTTCGGATGCTCAAACTTGAATCAACACGGGCTGAGCTGATTGATATGCTGCGGCAGTGTGAATTTACAAAATTTCCGGTTTATCAGGGCAGCCAAAACAATATTGTCGGCGTAGTGAACATTTACGATTGTCTTGCCTCGAATTTGCCCGATACGGCTGTCGGCGACAATGTTGTGCCGGCAGTGAAAATCGCCGACCAGCGGCCGCTGCTTGATACGATAAACCTTATGCGAGCCTCGAAACAAAGTATGGCGATTATAACGCATACTTACGGCCATGCGGCGCCGGTGGGAATTGTTACGATGAAAGACCTTGTAGAGGAATTTATCGGAGAACTCGACAGCGAACAAAGCTTAAAAGAAAAGGGTACCTCTATAAATTGACTTACGAAACTCCAAAACCGCGTTTTTGACCGCTCGCTAAGTTGTTTTGACGAGATTTGGGGTTTATGCAGAATGCTGTAAAACTGCTGGAAATTACAATCCGAGCATAAACTCAAATGCCCTGTCGGCAAAGCCCGGCATGCCTTCATGCCCAAAATCAGGATAGATTGCCGCCTGCTTGTTTGCCTTGATTTTATTGTAGGCTGCAAACTGAGTTGAGGGTGGACATATCGTATCCATCAGGCCGATTGCCATCAGAACTTCACCCTTTATCCGCGGAGCAAGATACTGACAGTCGATATAACCCAGTTTTGTCCAGATTTCGTCAATTCGCGAATGCGTCGGGTCAAACAGCCGCAGATAATTGCGAATTTCCTGATAAGCGTCCTTTGCCAGGTCCATTTCCCAGACTCGCTTATAATCACAGAGGAACGGATACATTGAAACAATTTTTTTGATTCCCGGCTCAAGTGATGCACAGGCCAGACTCAACGCCCCGCCCTGTGAGCCGCCGAATACGCCTACTCTGTCGCGGTCGATTTCCGGCATTTCCATTACAATTTTCGCAAGTTGTGCGGTGTCGAGAAATATATGTCTGAAAAGCAAATTTTCCGGCTTGTCGTCGAGGCCGCGGATTATATGCCCGTGGAGCGTATTGCCGATTACGCCGCCAGAGTCCTGACTTTTCCCGCCCTGCCCGCGACAGTCCATAGCAGCTACTGCAAAGCCTGCCGTCAGCCATCTGAGTTTATCACACCAGTCGCCGCTGTGTCCGGTATAGCCGTGAAACAGCAGCACAGCCGGCAGTTTCTTTTTAATTTTGGCCGGTCGCAGAAACTGCGCATAAATTCTCGCTTTGCGTACGCCGGTGAAATACAAATTAAAACATTCGGCGCCGGGCGATTGAAAATTGCTTTTGACAAGCTCTACTTTCGGCTCAACAGCATTCATTTCCTTCAATGCACGCTGCCAATATTCGTCAAAATCATCAGGCCGGGGATTGATTCCATTATACTTTTTAAGCTGTTCAAGGGGCATATCAACGACAGGCACAATAAATCTCCTTTCTCAGAAAAATGATTAATAATTCTCACGCAGTGCCAGGGGTTTATCAAGTATTTCCTGATACAATATTGCCCTGCGAAGTTCATCATAAGACTCGAACAATCCGCCGATTCTGCTTTCCTGTTCGGCAGCCGGTTTTGTTCTGTCCGGCAGAACCGTTTTCGGTTTTATATGTTCGTCTTTGGCGGATATTTGTTTTTCCTGATTTTGGTCTTTCAGCGCCGCCCGGCGGGCATTGCCGGCGTGATTCAATTTTTTCAAATCCTGCTGCGGAGTTTTTCCTGTTGCGGCAATAATCTGCCGGCGAATTTCTTCAAGAATCGGCGAGACTTCGACGGTTTTTTCTGCGGCAACAGGTTTTGGCTTTTGGCTGACCTGCGGCTTTGTTATTGTCTGCTGCTGCGGCTGGACAGTATATTGTTTTAGGCTCGCTTGTATTTGGGCTTTATATCGCCACGAATCAGCTTTGCCGTACTGTGCCTCATAGTCGTTTTCGTGCTCCGCTGGCATTTCAGACTGAGCCTGTTCAAAAGGCATGTCCTCGCCGGTAAGCTCAGGCGAATCATCTTCCTGCGAATAATCGGCCGTACCGGCCTTTTGGAAAGCCTTAACAAGCGTGCTTAAACCGTAAAAGGCAAATATCATCGCGAATATCAGCAGTTGTATCCACGGGTTTTCATTCGATTGTGCAAGCATTTAGCATTTAAGATTTAATATTGAACATTTAACATTGAACACGGAGTTATGTTATTTGCTTTTGACACGGATTAACACTGTTTATTTGAAATCTATAATCTAAAATCCAATCTGCGTTAATCCGCTAAATCCGCAGTTTCAATCCAAAATCTAAAATTCTTTACTCATCGCCTTTTTTCGGCTTCGCCAGTGAGTCTCGCATCGTTGTATCGGCTATAATATTTTTCATTTTGTAATAATCCATTATACCGAGATTGCCTTTGCGAAATGCCTCGGCCATAGCCAGCGGCACTTCCGCCTCGGCCAGCACCACCTTGGCGCGGTTTTCCTGCACCAGAGCTTTCATTTCCTGCTCGCGTGCCACGGCCATTGCTCTGCGTTTTTCGGCCTCGGCCTGTGCACGAACCAAATCGGCCTTGGCCTGGTCGGCCTGCAGCTTTGCGCCTATATTATCGCCTACGTCAATATCCGCAATATCAATCGAAAGAATTTCAAAAGCCGTGCCCGCATCCAGACCTTTTGTAAGCACCTGTTTTGAAATATTATCGGGATTTTCCAGCACGCTTTTGTGTGTTGTTGCGCTGCCGATTGTCGTAACGATACCCTCGCCTACGCGGGCAATAATCGTCTCTTCGGTGGCTCCGCCTATAAGCCTTTGAATATTCGTTCGCACCGTAACGCGAGCCTTGGCTTTTAGCTGAATGCCGTCCTGTGCTACGGCGTCAACGGTTTCTCTGCCTTTGCGCGGGTCGGGGCAGTCAATCACTTTCGGATTGACGCTGGTCTGCACGGCATCGAGAATATCTCGTCCGGCCAGGTCAATAGCCGTGGCGACCTTGAGCGACAAATCGATATTTGCGCGGTTGGCGGCTATCAGCGCCCGCACCACATTAGGCACTCTGCCGCCGGCTAAGTAATGACTTTCAAGGTCCCGCCGGGTTACGTTCAGACCGGCCTGAATTGCGGTTATCCGGCTGTCAACGATTGTACGCATATCGACCTTTCGCAGCCACATTCCGATAAGCTCGCTGAAAGATACCGCCGCTCCTGCCAGTTTTGCCCGCAGCCACAGCCCGCCGAAATTCAGGAATATCAGCAGCAGGACAAAAGCAATAAAACCGGCTATCAAAATACCAACCAGTACAGGTACACCGCTGTTTACCGCGATAAAATTCGCAAACATACGCCCGTCCTTTCAATAGTCAGGAATTTTCATTTATTACTCTTACGGTCAACTGCGTTCCGTCAACTCGAATGACCTTTACTTTTTTATCTTTTTCAACGTAGCCGTTTTCGGCAACGCATTCAACTCTTTGTCCGTCAAAATCGCACATTCCTACCGGACGCAGTGCAGTTAAAACCGTGCCGGATTTTCCCACAAGTGAAACGATTTGTTCGCGGTCCGGCACGGCATCGCCCTGCTTACGCTGCGGACCTTCAAGCGATACGTGTTTGCCGAATGCGGTTTTGGGAAATATTTTATAAGCAAAAACGCAAACCAACGGTATCATAATAATCGCTACAAACACTCCTGTCCAGCCTGCCGCCGTGCTGTGATTAAAAAATATGAATATCCCCCCTGCTATGGATAATAACGCCAGCGCAGCAAGAACCCCCATGCTTGGCACGAACACCTCGGCTATTAGAAACGCCGCACACAGCAAAAACAAGAACACCGCTAATACAAGCCACCAGAACATTTCGTAATTCCATCAGACACGAATAATACCAAAAATCAGACAACAAAAAGACCACGGAATTCAAAACGAAGAAACTCTTTCTTCTGATTCCTGTATCCTATCTTCTACCTTCTATATTCTTTTTTTTTGGTATTTGGTTTTTGATTTATTTTACCTTTTCACAACTACTCTGTTGCCCTTAATCTCAACAATCTGTACCGGCTGATTATTTTCTATGAATTCACCCTGCGCCACGACATCGACTACCTCAGCGCCAAACCGGGCTTTTCCGGCAGGCCGCAAAGGCTTAATTGCAATGCCTTTGTCGCCGACTTTTAACCCCCCTGCCGTATTCCCGGCCGCACCGTTGCCGGTCATACTTGCCTGCATAACAGTTTCCTGCGTTGCAGGGGTCAATATCAATCCGCTCAAAAAAGATATTTTGGGAATATACTTTGTCAATAGCGCTGCGGCAATTACAAAAACGATAAATCCCGCTATCAGCCCGACGGCGCCGTTGCCGAGAATGCTCCATTCAAATTCATATTTCGGCCAGGGCAGTTCGTCAGGCCTGTTGCCCACGAGAATCGCAAATAAACTTACAAGCATGCAGAATATTCCGCTTACGCCCGTTATGCCGAAGCCCGGAACCAAAAAAATCTCCGCAGCCAGCAGCAGCACACCGAACACGAACAATGCGATTTCCCACCATACCGCAAGCCCCACCAGAAACCGTGAGCCGAATATTATCGCAAAGCATATCAACGCCGTCAATCCCGGCAGGCCTACTCCGGGCGCACTGAATTCCACATACAATGCCAGCAGAGCTATTGAAAATAAAAGCCCCGTCGTTACCGGATGATTCAGCAAACGCACAAGTTCTTCCGACCAGTTAGTATCCCAGATAACCGGCAAACCGGTAAATCGCACGTTATCCCGCTGTTCATAATAAGCCAATACCTCATTTATATCGTTTGCGAGTGTTCGAGCTATGCCGTATTCCAGAGCCTTTGCGGCCGTCAAAGTCAAAATTTCACTGTCGCTGTCGATTTTCTGTGCGGTCTTAATGTCATAGATGTTTGAGTCGCTCGGCAATTTGTCTTTTTCAAAAAATTCGTATTTGCCGCTTTGCATATTGCGCACTTGCCAGACTTCGACCTTCATACTTACCATTGCCTTCAGCAGAGCTTCGGGGTAGCCGTTATTTTGGGCTGCCCGCTCGAAGATGCCGCGGATAAAGCTTTCCGCCTTTTCCCGCTCGACTCCTTCGAGCGATTCTCCCATTGTAATCGGCGCACAATCGCCGATGGTTGTATTTGGCCGCATAATAATATCATCGCAGGAAACGCTTATTAGCGCCCCTGCCGAAATGGCCTTCGTGGTAATATACGCGATAGTCTTTGCCTTGCCGTCAAGCTCGATAATAAGGTAATCGCTGATTTCGTCTGCGCTTTTGACAAGTCCGCCGTAGGTCTCGATTTGGTAGATAAGATATTTTGCCCCGCCGTCCAGCGCCGCTTGTGTTCTGCGTTTTATGGAGTGTAAAAGTCCGTCGTCAATCAGCCCTTTGCACGGTATAACCGCCGCTTTGGCAATTGGATTTTCGGCCAGTCCGGCAGTCGGCACAGCCGTAGTCGGTACAGTCACTTTATTAAAATCTGCCGGCGTATCGACTCCATACGCCGTGAAAGCAATAAACAGGACATACAGAAATATCAATCCCTTGAAATTCATATTGGAATTTTAGTGATATTAACGGTGGAAAACAAGTAAAAACGTAAGACTTTAGCCGAATGCGTAAAAAATAGTTAACGGCCACAAAAATACACGAAATTTTTGTACTTTGTTTAGCCGCCGTCGGCACGGCGGCGCATCGTCAGCCCCGATGCCTGTCATCGGGGTCAGATTTGCGCAAAATCGTGATTGCATTATATCGATAACCCGCAGGACTTGCCTGCGGGCTGACGGACCGCTCACTAATGTTCGCGGCTCTGATTTTACTTCTTAATTTTTGATTTTTGGTTTTGTATTGAAGACCGAACCCCGCGAATGAATCGCAGGACTAATTTCCGCCGTTATCGAGCATATTAACCGTGCTGCGGTAGTAGATGTGTCGGACTGAAAAAACTTTTGGAAACCCTCATTATTTTGTAAATAATTGGCATTTCAGCACTTAGCAACAGGTAAATATCGCATCTTGGGGTAGATATTGCATCTATTGGTTGTA
>DYLR01000097.1 GCA_020721975.1 Blastopirellula marina
TATTATAAGAAATTAGATTACAATAGCTAAAGGCAATATAGCGTAGTAGAATTATTTAGCCCGCCGATTTATTCGGTGAGTCATTGTTTAGCCGCCGTCGGCACGACGGCGTATCCGTTACCCCGCATTACATCAAAATAATATGAAAACTTTGGCGGGATAATCCGGCTATTCGGCGTTTGTTACCACCGGCAAGTCAAGCGAAAAAGTCGAACCTTCGCCCGGCCTGCTTTGTACTGTGATTTTCCCGGCCAGCAGATTTGCAAGCTCTCTGCAAATTGCAAGCCCCAGGCCGGTGCCGGTTTCGTCTCTGGTAATTGAACCGTCAAGCTGACGGAATTTCTCAAAAATTTTCTCCATATCCTCCTCGGCAATACCGCAGCCGGTATCAATCACTGAAATTCTTACCGTATTGTCATCCGGCATAAAGGCCTTCACCTCGATTTCTCCTCCTTCGCCGGTGAATTTTACGGCGTTGCTAAGCAGATTATAAAGTATCTGCTGAACCTTATTCGGGTCTGTTTTGATAAGGGGAATTGACGGGGCAATATTGAGTTTTACATTAAGCCGTTTTTTCTCGGTTAAAGGCGAGAAAAACGCCGCCAGACTGCTGCAAAGCTCCTGAATGTTTGTTTTTTGAATATGAAGTTCTATTTTGCCGGACTCGGCCTTGGCCAGCTCCAGCAGGTCCGTTATCATAGCAAGAAGATTACGACCGCTGCTTATAATATTTTCGGCATAACGTTTGTTCTTTTCGTCTGCTACGCCCTTGTCCCGCAGTATCTCGGCAAAACCGAGAATCGCGTTCAAAGGCGTGCGAAACTCGTGCGACATATTTGCAAGAAATTCGCTTTTAAGCTTATTGGCCTTAAACAGTTCGATATTTCGCTCGGACAGCTCATGAATCTTGTCGTCGAGCTGTTTGTTGGCCTGGCGAAGTTTTTCCTGCGATTGCTGCAGGCCGTCAAGCATGTGATTTAGCGCATCGCCGAGCCGTTGAAATTCATCCGCAGTTACGATTTTACATCTTGTGTCGAGATTGCCTTCATCAACATTATTTACAACAGCCCTTAGCTGACGAACGGGGCTGAGTATGATTCGCTGAATGATAATATAGAACGCCACGATAGCCCCGGCCCCGGCCAGCAGACCGGCAGCCACAATGCAAACTCTGTTCATAAGCACTGTCGGATTTATATCTCTGCCGGAAAGCTCTACCACAATTGCGCCGATGGGCCTGTCAAGATTAAACGCAGGAGCAATACCCTGCTCCTGATGGCATTTGAGACATTCGCTTTTGGCGCGAACAAGTTTGATGTAATTTTTAATTACGGCTCCGTGTTTGCGCTGGGTCCAGGCCAATTCGTCCGTGATATGAGTCAAAAGCAGTTTTCTTATCGCATCGGCCTGTTTGTCGCTTATATTGGGGTCGTCAGGCAGCCGGCCGTCCGCGGTTATCGGCATCCATTTTACCATTCGCTCGTTGGCGTCGAGAACCTCGCCGGACTCTTTTAGTCTCACAAAACCGACCTGGCCGGCAGCGGTCCTGAAATGCCTTTCAAAAAGGGTATCGGCAACGGCGCTGCCGGCATCTGTAATCGATTTTTGCGTAAGTCTGCTCATCCAGAAATACGGTATGAGCAGCGCGATGACAAGAACGATAACTATCGCAAGACCAAACAACAGCCTGCACTTGGCAGCCAGCGATTCCGGCATCAGCTTTTTAACAAAAGGCAAATCTTTAAATCGCATCTTATTTCATATCATTCTTTTTTCTCAGGCTCGTGAGAATGTTTTTGCGTTCGCAGGTTAAGTTCCTCAAGTTGTTTTTGGTCAACGGAGCCTGGCGCCTCGGTCATCAGGCACTGGCCTCGCTGAGTCTTGGGGAAAGCAATCACATCGCGGATATTGTCCGTGCCCGTCAAAAGCATTGTAAGTCTGTCCAGACCGAACGCGATACCGCCGTGCGGAGGAGCCCCATACCGCAGCGCACGCAGGAAAAACCCGAATCTATCCTCGGCCTGCTGTTTAGAAATATTCAGCAGACTGAAAATCTTTTCCTGCACTGCGGGCTGATGAATACGAATGCTTCCGCCGCCTATCTCATTGCCGTTGAGAACTATATCGTAGGCCTGCGAGCGGATATTGCCCGGGTCGGTATCGAGCTTGTGTAAATCTTCCGGCACAGGCGCAGTAAACGGATGGTGCAGCGAATCAAAACGCTTTTCATTTTCATTCCATTCCATCAGCGGAAAATCGACCACCCAGACGAATTCGTACTGACTGTCGCTTACCAGTTTTAATTCCCTGCCGAGCTTTATACGCAGCGGAGCCAAAGCCTTATTGGCAGCCGCTTGCTTATCAGCTACAAAAAGCAGCAAATCGCCGTTTTGGGCGTTGAATCTTTCAATAATCGCCTTGCGCAGGGCCGGGCTGAAAAATTTTGCAATACTGCTTTGCAGGTCAATACCGCTGCCGTCTTCGGCTGCGGCGACCTTGAACCAGGCAAGCCCCTTTGCACCCAAATCGCTCACAAAAGCGGTAAGAGTCTTTTCAATGTCGTTCCGGGAATAAGCATTTGAGCCGCCCGGCGCACACAGGCCCTTAACGATTCCGCCGTTTTTCACCGTTGAAGTAAAGACCTTAAAGTCGCATTTGGCCGCAATATCGCTGATGTCTCGCAGCTTCATATCGAATCGCAGGTCGGGCCTGTCTATGCCGTAATCTCTCATTGCATCGGCATAAGTCATTCTTCGCATCGGCAGTTTTACGTCAATGCCGAGAATCCCCTTCCAGACCTCTGCAACCATTTTTTCATGAATACCGATAACGTCGCCTACATCTACAAAGCTCATTTCCACATCGATTTGCGTAAACTCGGCCTGACGGTCGGCCCGCGGGTCCTCATCGCGAAAACATCGGACAATCTGAAAATATCTGTCCATACCGGCGACCATAAGTATCTGCTTGAAAAGCTGCGGCGACTGCGGCAAAGCGTAAAAACTGCCCTCGCACAGCCTGCTTGGCACGAGAAAATCCCGCGCGCCTTCCGGAGTGCTTTTGCCGAGCATCGGGGTTTCAATTTCAATAAATCCCTCGTTATAAAAATAATCGCGTACGATTTTTGCAACGCGATGACGCACCATCAGTCTGTTTTGCATTGCAGGTCTGCGCAGGTCAAGGAATCTGTTTGCCAGCCGAAGTTCCTCGGCCACCTTATCCGCATTGTCAATCTCAAAAGGCGGAGTATCAGCAGTGTTCAATATCTCAAACGCGGTGCAGGCAATTTCAATTCGGCCTGTCGGTATTTTGGGATTTTCCATTCCTTCACTGCGATTGCGAACCAATCCTCCTGCGGCAACCACCCATTCGCATCTTACCTGTCTGGCAAGTTTGTGAATTTCGCCGTTAATCTCCGGGTCAAAAACAAGCTGTACAAGTCCCTCTCTGTCGCGCAGGTCGATAAAAACTAAATTGCCGTGGTCGCGATAAGAATGAACCCAGCCGCTGACAATTACCTCTTTGCCTACATCGTCAATTCCGACTTTGCCGCAGTAAATCGTTCTCTTGAGCATAAAATCCTTCATACTTAATTCTACAGCGCGAACAAATTTTAAAAAGCCGAACTGAATAAATCCGAAACTCGAAATCCGAAATACGAAACAAATTCAAAATTCCAAATCCAAATAACCAAAACAAGGAGTTCTTTGTTTTTGGGTTTTGTTTTGAACATTTTAATTTTGAACATTTCGATATTTTTTCGGATTTCGATATTCGAATTTTGAATTTAAATCTTTATTGCAAAACAGGTTATAAAATTTTTCAAACCTTTAATTGCGCCGTAGTATTATTTCAGCGCCTCATCAAGAGCCTCGGTGATATTATCCTTGCTCGTCAGGCCGACCCATTTCTTTTCAACTTTGCCGTTTTTGAAAAGAATCAGCGTTGGAATAGCGCTTATGCCGAACTCAACGGCAGAATCGCGATGCGAATCGGTGTCAAGTTTGCAGACCTTGACTTTACCCTTGTATTCATCGGCAATCTGCTCAATCACCGGAGCCAGCATTCTGCACGGCCCGCACCACGGCGCCCAGAAATCCACCAAAACAGGCTCTTTGCTTTTTGTTACAACATTGTCGAATTCCGCGTCAGTCAGTTCTATTATGTTTCCCGTCATGATAAATCCTTTCTTTAAAACTATTGTCAGAAGGTAATTCCATAATCCGGTACGGTATTTCCGGCAATTTCCCGACATCATCCGTCCCGGCTAAATCAATATCATCTTCATCATCTGCCACAGGTTCATCCTGCATTACAGGATGTTCCTGTGTCGGCTCGTCGGTATATTCCTGCGACTGTCGGCTGGCTTCGGCTGCAAGCCTTTCCTGCTCATTCATCATTATCGCGTTTTTCACGGCCTGCTGGGCAGGCTCGTCCGTAATTGCCCGCAGATAAATAGCGCCGCCATGATCATCCTGCTCGGCTGTTATCAGTTTATTACGCACAAGCTCCAGCAGTGCAAGAAACATACCGATAAGCACCAGCCTGTTTGTCCTGCCCTCAAAGAGCCTTTCAAACGTCATATTGCCTTCCCGCTGAAGCCGGTCGAGCATTTCAATCTGATACAAATCGATGGGAGTATCGTCCTGAATACGGCTGATATCCATATATTCGCCGATACTCTTCATCACCGTATCAAAAGCGCCGAGCAAATCCCAGATACTCGCCTGGTCAAGGTCTATCTGCGGCTCGGTCTGTCCGGCAAGCTGCGTAATAATATTGTCGGTACGCGGAAATTTGCTGTGCTGATATTCCGCCTGAGCTGCCAGCAGGTTGGCGGCATCTTTGAATTTCTTATATTCAAGCAATTGCCTTACAAGCTCGCGTCTCGGGTCCAGTGCCGCTGCTTCGGTCTCGCCCTGCACCTGTTCTGCCGGCAAAAGCATAGCCGACTTGATTTCCATCAGTGTTGCTGCCATTACCAGAAATTCGCTTGCCAGGTCAACATCGAACAGCTTAATCATCTCGACATATTTAAGGTATTCCTCGGTGATTCGCGCAATCGGAATATCGTATATATCAACCTCTTCCCTGCGTACAAGGTATAAAAGCAAGTCCAGCGGCCCGCTGAAAATCTCAAGATTTATCCGATAATCATTCACGCCGGTATCTGTTATCCCGTATTCAAATAAGTATTTGGTATATTCATTTCATCCGTTAAATAAATCCAAAACTCGAAATCCGAAACAAATCCAAAATCTAAAATCAATTTTGGGTTTTGTTTTGAACATTTTAATTTTGAACATTCGATATTTTTCGGATTTCGATATTCGGATTTCGGATTTAAATCTTTATTGCAAAACAGGTTATAAAATTTTTCAAATCGTTAATTGCGCTGTAGAATTTAATCAAGTCCAACTGCCTGTTTTGCCTTATTAACCGTTTGTCTTGCGACAGCCTCGGCCTTTTTAGCCCCCTGCCGCAGAACATCCATAACATAATTCTTGTCCTTTTCAAGCTCAATGCGTTTTTGATAATAAGGCTCAAAATAAGCCGTCAAAAGTTCCGCAAGGCGTTTTTTCACTTCGCCATAGCCCGTCCCGCCGCGGCGGTAGCGTTTTTCCCAGTCTGCAAGCTCGTCCTTATCGGCGACTAACTTTAACAATGCAAAAACATTGCATTTTTCCGGGTTCTTGGGCTGCTCAACAGCAGTTGAATCGGTTACAATTTTCATAACCTTTTTTTTGACGCTGCCGGCAGGCTCAAAAATTTCGATAGTATTGTCATAACTCTTGCTCATTTTCCTGCCGTCAATGCCCGGCACTACCGCGACCGATTCGAGAATATAGTCCTGCGGTATAGTAAATATTTCGCCAAATTCATTGTTAAAACGGATTGCTATATCGCGGGTAACCTCGATATGCTGTTTCTGGTCGGCGCCTACAGGTACAAGATTGCTCTGAAAAGCCAGTATATCGGCGGCCTGAAGTACCGGATATGCAAACAGGCCGTGATTGGCCGAGATTCCCTGTGCAACTTTGTCTTTGAAGCTCACACATCTTTGCAGCAGCCCCATTGGCGTAATGCAGCTTAGCAGCCAGGCCAGTTCCTGAACCAAAGGCACATCGCTCTGCCGCCAGAAAACCGTTTTATTGCAGTCCAGCCCAAGCGCCAGATAATCCATCGCCACGGCAAGAATATACTCCCGCAGCATTTTCGGCTGGGGATTTGAGGTAAGGGCATGATAATCGGCTATAAAATAATAACCTTCATGTTCAGCCTGCAATTGCAGATGCTGACGCATTGCGCCGAAATAATTGCCGATATGTAATCGGCCGCTTGGTTGTATTCCGGATAAAATCCTCAAAAAAGTCTCCACAATTTCCAACTGCTTATTACTTTAGGGCTTACACGAACAATAACTTACAACACTTTCAATGTCAAGAAATATTGACTTCTATTATATCCCCGGATATAGTGGTAATCCGTTAGCCCCCAGATTTACTAGCGGGGGTTTTGTAATCCAATTTTCAGAAATATCATTCATTTTGTGTTTGGAGCAGTGACCGAGCGGCTGAAGGTGGTGGTCTTGAAAAACTTTTCAAAATCCTCCGTATTTCACAACTATCGCCGATTTCAGCAGTTAGCAAGTGGTAAGATTCGCATCTTGTGGTAGATATTGTATCTTTGGGTTGTAGGATGGTTGTAGTTTTTGACTTTCCTGTTATGTGTCATCGATCGCATCAAAAACTCTTAATCTCTTTTAATGCACCCATAGGTAGGTGTATTAGGCGTCCGATGACAAAAATTTCACATTAGCCGATTTTGGGAGTTTTTGGAGTTTGCTTACACAGAGGTTTT
>DYLR01000003.1 GCA_020721975.1 Blastopirellula marina
CTTATACTCCGTCCCTGTCGGTTGCGCACAGCCGCTTAAAAAACAGGTGGAAAATATGAAAAAAGCTAATTTAACTACCTAATCAGGCCGATTTCAAGTGTTTTTATATAGGATAAGAATATTACCTGTTTCTCCCACGGATTAACGAATTTTTAAGGTATAGGGTATATGAACAGCCAATAACCAATAACTCCGCGAAACAGTTGTTTGATTATTGAAAGTTGGTTATTGATTTATTTTGGATGTTAGATGTTGCATTATTGGATGTTTGCTCTTATGTTTAGCCGCCGTCAGCATGACGGCATACTCATCAGTCCGCAGGTGAGTCCTGCGGGTCATCGGTATAATGCAATCACGACTTTGCGCAAATCTGACCCCGACGGCAGGCATAGGGGCTGACAATTTCTTGTCGGGGTAGTCCGCGGAGTGAAATAACGTTTTACGACCGTTATCTATAGGATTTTCTTCTTGCCGGATATTTGAATGGATAGTATAGTAATTTTGCCGGGGCCATAGCTCAGCTGGGAGAGCGCTTGCATGGCATGCAAGAGGTCGTGAGTTCGACTCTCATTGGCTCCATTTTTGTAAGTTATGCTGAATTCAGTTTTTTTTGTTCACACTTCGCTGCGTTCACTGATATACGATGTACTGTGTGTAAAATATACATTTTAGTCCGGAATTATACCCCCTCCATTGACACAATTAACAATCTCGTAGATATATTTATTATTCAACTTAAATAAAATCCTGAATTAAACACGTTTGTTAAAATAAATAAATCAGGCAAGTTATGAATTTTTTAATTAAATTGGTTAATTTTGGGCGATAATAAAATAGTTCCCAGTATTAAAAAATATTAAAAAACTGACGTAAACAGTTTAAATTGTTATTGACATTATTCACAGAGTCCGATAAACTGGCAAGCCTGGGCAAAGTAGGAGATAAGGACTCTGGGAGGTTAGAAAATGGAATTTCTAAAAGGCGATCGAGGGACGGTGACAATGAAGAATCTGTATACTACCGGCGAGGCTGCCGAAATATGTAACGTCAGCCAGCAGACAATTATCAGGTGCTTTGATTCAGGGCGATTGCAAGGCTTTCGTATCCCCGGCTCAAGGTTCAGGCGCATTCCCCGTGAAAGTTTAGTCAAGTTCATGAAGGATAACAGTATCCCAATGTCCAATCTTGATTCAGGGCATAAGAAGATACTGATTGTCGATGATGACGCCGAGATAATTGAAATGATGGTCGATGTGCTGAACAGGGACGGCCGATTTGACGTCAGGACTGCATCCAGCGGTTATGACGCCGGTATTATGACTCAGCAGTTTCATCCGGATGTGATTTTGCTGGATTATATGCTCCCCGATGTCAACGGAAATGTTGTGTGCAGGACAATCAAGCAAAATCCCGAGTTTGCCAATACCCGAATTATAATCATCAGCGGCGTGGTCAATTCTGATGAAATAGATGATCTGATGCGCTCCGGTGCGGAAGATTTCCTTAAAAAGCCGTTTAATATTTCGGAATTGATTGAAAAAATCAGCGCCGTGCTTAATGTATAAAGCCGGAGCAGGCAGGAATGTTCACAGCGTCTAATATGTTCACAACTCAACGCCGCGACGAGCCTGCGATAAACATAAACGGTCTTTCGACACTGCCCGCCACAGCAGCACAGGCTCTCAAACTCCTTTCCTGCCCGGACTGTGATAGAAAACAGCTTGCGGAAATTTTCTCAATAGATACTGCAATGACTGTCAAGCTGTGCATTGAAGCCGGCCAAACCATTTCTTATGCCCAGCCGGATTACAGTATATCCGGCCTTATCGAATGCTTTCCCGCAGAATCGCTTCGCAATATAGTCATTTCCACCGATATTACCGGGCTTGCAGAGCCTGTATATATGCAAAATCTGTCCGCTAAAACCGATTTGCATATTTTCAGTGTTGCCTGTGCGTGTGCTGCTGCGATGTTGGCTGAACGGTTGAATGCCGAGATTAAGGAGCCGGCCTATATTGCCGGGCTGCTTTGTAAAATGGGTCTGCTTGCACTTCAGGACACGATGCCGCGAAGCGTGCAAAAGATGCTTGATATTGCCCGCGAAAAAAAGATGTCTCTGGCTGAAATTGAACGCGAGAATATAAACACGGATCATAACGTAATAGGCAGGCATCTTGGCGAAAAGTGGCGGTTTCCGCAAAATCTTGTTCTGGCTGTCTGGTTGCACGACAGTAGTACGGAATTTCTGCAAAGACAAATTGGGCACATGCCGCTGACTGCGATAGTTCACGCCGCCTGTTCAATTGCTGCAGCCGCTCATATCGGGCTAAGCGGCGATTTTAATCAGCCGCGAAATCCGCACAAAATTGCCCGCTGCATGGGCTGGGACGAATCGCTTATTGACGAGATTATCACAAAACTGCCTGGCGAAATTGAAAGAAAATGCGCGATTCTTCGAACCGAGCCTCAAAGAGCAGCCGGCGAATATCACAGAATTATTGTATCGCTTGCCGGAGAGCTTTCAGAGCGGAGCTATAGGCTCGAGAATAAAAATCAGCGTCTCCAGGCCGGTACAATGCACCTTGAGTTCATCGCAGAGACTCTTCAGAGCATAACGGCTTATCAGGACAGCGGCAGGTGCGCTGAAATGATAGCGTGCGGTCTGAAAAAATACTATCAGGCCGACGATGCGGTACTATGTCTTTTGCCGGCGGGCATAAATAGTTATGCCAGGCTCATATCGGCCGGTTATCTCGATGCACAAACAATATATCTCGACCGTTCCGGCAGCAGGATGATTGCGGAACTTCTCGCCGCAGCGGCAGATAAAATCAATTGTGAAAAAATCATATCGTTTGTAAAAGACCGAACCGGCGCGAAATTCAGCCCCGAGCGGACCTTGTTCGTTTCTTTAATCAATGACAAAAGGCATGTCGGGGCGATTATAATAGACTCTTCGCAAATGCCGGCTGCGGTTATAAAAACATTCGACAGCGCAGCAGCCGTTATCGCTTGGATAATTTCGGGAATAACCGCCGCGGAGCTTAATAAAACGCTCAGCGAGACTATGGCAGGAATGCTCGGCGCCGGACAATCGCAGGAACAAGCACACGAACAAACACAGGAACAGCCGCAGTCCACGCACAAACAACCGCCGCAGCCGAACGATATCGAATCATCTCCGTCTTCGCAGGATGCATTATATAACGCCCTTGGCGAAATGGCCGGGGGAATTGCTCATGAATTAAATAATCCGTTGGCGGTGATTTCCGGGAGAGTTCAACTGCTTGAGCAGACCGAAACGGATGAAAACAAACGCCGGATATTGGCGCAAATAAACCGGCGAACACAGGAAATCTCGGATATTATTACCAACCTGATGCAGTTTGCAAAGCCCGGCGACACGGAAATCAGAACCGTCTCTCCGCTGCTTATAATAGACAGTGCGGTTTTGGCTACTGAAAGAAAACATGGCATAAATCAGCTTGAAGTAAGCCTGAGCGGTATTGACAATCTGCCCGATATTCAGGCCGACCCGCGGCAGGTTTCACAGGCGATAGCCAATATTCTTTCAAATGCCGTGGAATCTTATCCATCCGGCAGCGGTCCGATAGAAATCACCGGCAGTGTGGATACGAACAACAATACGCTATCGATTGCCGTTACCGACCACGGCTGCGGTATGGACGAGCAATGTATTGCCGCAGCTGTGCAGCCTTTTTACTCTAACAAGCCCGCAGGCAGACAACTGGGAATGGGACTTGCACACGCAAAACGCCTGCTTGAAGCAAATCACGCAAAACTTACGATAACCTCTGCCGTGGGACAGGGTACTACCGCAACGATAGCATTTAACATTTAACATTTAACATTCAACATTGAACATTTAACACTGTTTAGCCGCCGTCGCCGCGCCGGCGTATCTTTTAGCCTGCCGGCCAGTCCGGCAGGTTTCTTCCTCGCAGGCCTGTCCTGCGGGTCAGATAAGCGTAAAACTTAAAGCGTAAAACGAAAAACTTTTGAATAGCTCGTCCGTCAAAGGCGGACTCCATAATTTTACGTTTTTGGTTTTAAGTTTTTCATTTTGTTGACCCCGATGACAGGCATCGGGCTGACAATTTCCCCGTGGGACTTTTTAAAACCGCGGATTTTTTTAGGGTATAGGGTATAGGGTATAGAAACATCCAATAACCAAATTTCAACATCCATTTAACAACCAAAATTCAATAACCAACATCTCTGCGAAATAGTTGATTATTGAAAATTGGTTATTGGTTATTGTTTGGATGTTGTGTTATTGGATGTTGGATGTTTATAACCCCTATACCCTATAAAAAATCTGTGTTCACAATGTTAAGTGTTCAATGTTCAATGTTAAATGCCTGTTGTTCGCGGCTGTGATGACTTATATTTTTATTCTGCGTTTTTTGTCCACAACCAGTAGTGCATCAAGATATTCGTATCGTTGCTGTCAACTATGCTGCTGTGGTCGATATCCGAAATGGAATTGGGGTCATCGGGCAAAACCGACTGTGTCGGCGGATGTGCTGAAAATATTGCGAAGTCCCTGAAATTGACGGCGCCGTTTTTATCAAGGTCGGCCATACAATACGGCTCCATATCCATACCGGCCAGTTTTAATTCATATTTTTTAATCGCAGTATTATAGCCGATATATGTAATCAAAGGCATGCATAATTCCGGTTAAACGGCAAGTTATTTTCCCTGTTTTATCAAAAGATATATATAAGGTCAGGCTAATCTCAAAGCGACGGACTCTGCAACTTTTATTCCGTCAACTGCGGAAGACATAATGCCGCCTGAGTAGCCTGCCCCCTCGCCGGCAGGATATAAACCCGCAATGTTTATGCTGCAATAATTTTCATCACGCAAAATCCGCAGCGGACAACTGCTGCGTGTTTCAACGCCGGTCAATACCGCATCAGTACCGGCGAAGCCTTTAATTTTTTTATCGAAAGCGGATAAGCCTTCCCGCAGCGATTCTACCGCAAAGCCCGGCAAAACCCTGCTCAAATCGCACGGCACAACGGCAGGAGTATAACTCGGCTGAACACTGCCGAAGCCTGCGGATATTTTACCGGCAAGAAAATCGCAGGCAAGCTGGGCGGGTGCGTTATAATTTCCACCGGCAATTTCAAAGGCCTTTTGCTCCCATTTGCGCTGGAAAGCAATTCCCGCAAGCGCATCGCTGCCGGCAAAATCTTCCAGTCTCACCGACACGAGAATAGCCGCGTTGGCGTTTGGTTTGTTGCGGGCAGACCCGCTCATGCCGTTGGTAACAACGCCGCCGATTTGCGAACTGCACGCGATAACTTCTCCGCCGGGACACATACAAAAACTGTAAACTCCGCGACCGTTTTGACAGTGATGAACGAGCTTGTAATCGGCAGCGCCTAAAGCCGGATGCCCGGAAAAACTTCCATATCGGCGGCGATTGATAAAATCCTGACTGTGTTCGATTCGCAGGCCGATTGAAAAGGCCTTATTTTGCATCGCAGCGCCTTTTTGCTGCAAAACTTCAAAAGTATCTCTTGCACTGTGTCCGACAGCAAGTATTACGCATTGGGTTTCGATTTCAGTTCCGTTATCAAGAACAACGGATTGAACCCTGCCATTTTTGGCTTTGAGGTCCCTGACATGACTTTGATAGCTGATTTGGCCGCCGCTGTTTTCAATTTTTTCGCAAAGTTTATTTATGACGCCCGCCAGTTTATCTGTGCCGATATGAGGTTTGCTTAAAAACAATATTTCCGGCGGCGCACCGCAGTCAACCAATTCCATTAAAACCTTTCGGCAGCGGTTTGCCTTATCCGTGATTTGTGTTGTAAGTTTGCCGTCGCTGAAAGTGCCGGCGCCGCCCTGACCGAAAAGTGCATTGGACTGAACGTCTAAAATGCCGTTGCGCCAGAAATTATGCACGTCTCTAATGCGTTCTGCCAAAGGTTTGCCGCGTTCCAGAATCACCGGTTCAAAACCCGCTTGCGCGAGAATCAATCCCGCAAACAAACCGCAGGGACCTGCCCCGATTATTACCGGCCTTTGAGACACTTTGCCTTTGACGCAAACAGGAAACCGGTATTCCATATCAGGCGTCCGGCTGATTCTTCGATTATCAGAAAATTTTTGCAGTAATACACTTTCATCACGAACCGACACGTCAAGTGTGTACGAAACATAAATCGTCTTTCGGCGGGCATCAACGGCTTTACGAAATATGCAAATATCCAGAATATCCGCAGTACAAACAGAAAGTTTCTGCCGAACAGCCGATTTTAGACTTTCACTGTCGTGTTCCAAAGGCAATCTGACATCTGTAATGCGTATCATATATTAGGGTATATAGGGTATAAGATATAGGGTTTAGGGTATAGTTCTACTACGCTATATTGCCTTTAGCTATTGTAATCTAATTTCTTATAATATAAGGATTTAAATCCGAAATTCGAATATCGAAATCCGAAACAATATCGAATATTCAAAACTAAAATGCTCAAAACAAAACCCAAAAACAAAGAACTCTTCGTTTTGGTTATTTTGATTTGGAATTTTGAATTTGTTTTGGATTTCGGATTTCGTGCTTCGGATTTTTAGTCTGTTTCGTTTCCATATTACAAATAGCGTTGTAGTAATAGGATACAGAGGAATATCAAAAATCAAAAACCAAAAACCAAATATCAAAAATACCAAAAATCAAAAAGAATATATAGCTTAAAATGAGTCTATTATATCCGTATAATATCAATAATAAAGATATTTAATCTTTTGACAGGCTAAAAATTTTGGATATAATTGCTAACCTTGAAATTCGCAGAGATTTAGGAATTATGATGAGAGCAGTTGGGATTCGTAACCGTGTTAACGCATAGACTGACAATCTTTGCAGGCTATGCGCGCTTTTCAGGGTTTTTAACCCCGGTTGAGTGTTTTACTTCAAAGGTTGTTGCCGTTGGAGGAAGTGTTGATGGTTGAATAACGGCAAAAGGTGTTTGATTTTGCGCTTTGTGAAGTGGAAACGCTCGTTAGCCCGGACGTTTCCGCTTTTTTTTGGATAATGACAGGAAAGAATAATGAATCAGGAACTTTTGAGAATCGTTGACAACATTGCTCGTGACAAGAATATCGACAAGGAATCCGTATTTATGGACCTTGAGTCGGCAATGGTATCAGCTGCCAAAAAGCATTTCGGAAATCCCGATCTGGACATTGCGGTAAAAATAGACCGCAGCAGCGGCGATATATCAGCCTTAAAGGAAGGCCAGCCAATAGATGTTCGCCAGCTCGGCAGAATTTCCGCCCAGACAGCAAAGCAGGTAATGATACAAAAAATCCGTGCCGATGAGCGCAGCAGCATATATTCGGAATATATCGAACGCAAAGGCGAAATAATCACAGGCACGGCCGTGCGATACGAAGGCGGCACCCTTATCGTTAATCTTGAGAACCGCACCGAGGCCATAATGCCGAAATCAGAACAAATCAGCGGTCAGAACCATCACCCCGGCGAAAAAATAAGATCGCTGATTCTCGACGTGCGGGAAACTTCCAGCCAGGTAAAAGTTATCCTCTCCCGAACACATCCGGATTTTATACGCAGACTGTTTGAACTTGAAGTGCCGGAAGTGGCCGAGGGTATAATAGAAATAAAGGCAATGGCACGGGAAGCAGGCTACCGCACCAAAATAGCGATGCTTTCCAACGATTCAAAGGTTGATGCCGTCGGGGCCTGTGTCGGGGTGCGCGGCAGCAGAATTAAAAATATAGTCGATGAACTCGGCGGCGAAAAAATCGATATTGTGCGATGGAACGAGTCTTCGCAGAATCTTATCGCCAACGCTCTAATGCCGGCCAAAGTTTCTCAGGTTGCCCTGTGTTTTGAGCTTGGCGGTGCAACAGTCGTAGTGGACGACGACCAGCTCAGTCTTGCCATTGGCAAACACGGCCAGAACGTGAGGCTTGCGGCAAGACTTACCGAATGGGACATCGATATTCTTACCCCGGACGAATATAATGCCGAAATTGAACGGTTATCGAACGGACTGAAAGGCCTGCCGGAAGTTGACGATACTTTTGTGGATAAACTTATAGCGCTGGGCGTTATATCGGTGTTTGATTTGGCGGAAATCGGAGTTCAGCCGCTTGTTAAGGAAATAGGTATAACCGAAGAACTGGCAAGGCAGATTGTCGCAAGAGCCGAGGAAGAGGCCAAAAAGCAGGCCGCTGAGCCGGCCGTGCCTACCGCCGCCGAATCGTTGTTGTCCAAAGACTCATCCGGCAAAAAATCAGAAAGACCGGAAAAATTGGAAAGAATGGATATCGCCGAGCAGATATAACTTTGGAGCAGAAAATAATTGGCTATTACCCGTGTACACATCCTGGCTAAGGAACTTGGCGTTCAGAGCAAGGCCATCGTTGACAAATGTCAGGCCGAGGGTCTCGACATTAAAAATCACATGTCAACGATATCTGCAGGTCTTGCCGCTACGATACGCGAGTGGTTTAGTGATGGTGAACACACTACAACCGTTGAAACCACTGAACGTGTTGACCTTGAAAAGGCGCGCATAAAAAAGCCGCATAAAAAAGCTGCGGCAGCAGTGCCGCCGGAGGAGGAATCGACAGACAAACAAATAACCGCTGTGCCGGAGCCGCCGGCAGCAGAGGCAATTCAAACAGACTCTTCACACATTGCTGTAATGCAGCCGTCGCAAACGGCAGCAGCGGAAACTGCCGGGCCGGCTGTGGCGACAGGGTCATCCGCAGTTGTTGTACAGCCGCCGCCGGCGCCGCCGAGCGGGCCGGTTATAGTAGCGCCACCGCCTGCCGTTAAACCTGTGCTGATTGTGCCTGCCGGTCCGAAACTCGAAAAACCTGCTCCGGTAAAACTCACCGGCCCCAAAATTATCAGGGTCGAGGCCCCGGAGCCGGTAAGAAAACCTCCGCCGAGCCGGCACAAGCCGCCGCAGATTCATACGGGCAAGGCAAAATTTGACGCCAAACCGACAGAATCGGTGATGCAGACCGCTCCGCCGGAGCTGATTACTCCCGGCCGAGGCAAAAAATCCAAACGCAAACACAGATACGGCGATGCCGGTGAGGACAGTCACGAAACATTACCGAAAATCCGGCTGATGAAAGACCGTGATATTGAAGAACGCCGTGCAAGACTTGAAGCCGCAGGCGCTGAAAGTCTGCGAATGCGTCCGACAAGAAAAATCGAAGCCCGGCACAAAAGCGACCTTCAGCAGCAGCACAGGCCGCAGACCGCTCATATTACCGAGCCGATTACGGTAAAGGACCTGTCCAATGCCCTGGCTGTCAAAACTGCCGATATAATCACGAAACTGATGCAACACGGCGTTATGGCTACGGCCAATCAGATACTAAGCACCGATTCGGCTGAAATTGTCGCGCTGGATTTCGGGACTGAACTTATCGTTGACCGCAGAAAAAGTCTCGAGGAGCAAATAGCCGAAGAGTTCCGGAACCGCGTCGGCAAAAACGCCGAAAGGCGTCCGCCGGTTGTTACAATGCTCGGACACGTTGACCATGGCAAAACTTCGCTTCTGGACAGAATACGCAGGGCGGATGTGGCGTCCGGAGAGGCGGGCGGAATAACGCAGCACATCGGAGCATATCAGGTGGCATTCGGCGAAAAGGGCGAAAAGAAAATTACGTTTCTTGATACGCCCGGCCACGAGGCTTTTACCGCTATGCGGGCAAGAGGCGCGAATATGACCGATATTGTCGTGCTGGTAGTGGCTGCCGACGACGGAGTAATGCCTCAGACTGTCGAGGCCATACATCACGCAAAAGCAGCAGGGGTTGAAATAATCGTTGCTCTGAACAAAATAGACCTGCCGGGAGCGAATCTGCATCGCATTTACGGCCAGCTCGCCGAGCACGAACTTACGCCTGCCGAGTGGGGCGGCAATACCGAAGTGGTCAAGACCAGCGCAATTACGGGCCAGGGCATTGAGGATTTGCTTGAACATATATATTACATCTCCGACCTGCATGAATATAAGGCCGACCCGACTGTTCCCGCAACCGGCTGGGTTGTGGAGGCGAAAATGAGTCCGACGCAGGGGGCGGTAGCAACGCTGCTTGTGAAGGAAGGCATTCTAAAGATAGGCGATATCGTGCTTGCCGGAGCGGCTTTTGGAAGGGTAAGAACGCTTATCGATTCGCACGGAAAGAAAATTCGCCAGGCCACCAGTTCAATGCCTGTGAGCATATCCGGCCTTAGCGACGTTCCCCAGGCCGGCGACAGATTTTACAGGCTCGATGATTTGAACAAAGCCAAACTTGCCGCTGAAGACAATCAGATGCGGCAGAGAACTGAAAATCTTGTAAGCCGTTCAAAGGTTACGCTTGATAATTTGTTCAGCCAGATTGAGGCCGGCAATATCAGAGAACTCAATCTTATCGTGCGGGCGGATGTGCAGGGTTCGGTTGATGTGCTTAACAAATATCTCAATGAGCTAAGTACGCCTGAAGTAAAGATTCGTATTTTGCACTCTGATGTCGGCGGAATTACCGAAGGCGATGTGGTTTTGGCCGAGGCTTCCGAGGCTATTATCATCGGCTTTAATGTTGTGCCGGAGGAGCAGGCGCGAAAAATCGCAGAGGCCAAAGGCATAGATATACGCCTTTATAATATTATATACCGAATTACTGAAGACCTTAAAGCTGCGATGTCCGGTATGCTTGAGCCTGAGGAACGCCAAAAGCATATCGGCAGGCTCGTCGTCAGGGAGGTATTCAAAATCAGCGGCGTCGGTACGGTAGCGGGCTGTTATGTCGGCGACGGCGCAGTTTACAGAAATTCAAAAATTCGGCTGATAAGGAATAACGTTGTTGTCAAAGACGGTTTGAACATTGATTCGCTCAAGCACTTCAAGGAAGACGTCCGCGAGGTAAAGCAGGGTCTGGAATGCGGCCTGAAAATAGCCGGCTTTGACGACATTAAAAAGGATGATATTTTTGAGGCTTATGAAATAGAAAAAGTCGCACGGACGATTTGACGGCTGAACGGTGAAGTTTTTATGCCCTTATCCAGAAGACAACAGAAAATGGCGCATGTCGTCAGGCAGGCTGTAAGCGATGCGATACAGAACCATTTGCAGGACCCCCGGATAAAAGGCCTTATTACCGTAACCGAAGTGGATATGCCGCCGGACCTGAAAAGTGCGGATGTTTACATAAGCATTATCGGTACGGATGAAAAGCAGCAAAAACTTACATTTCAGGCAATTGAACATGCATCCGGCCATATACGCTCGCTGATTGCACCGCAGCTTGTCGTAAGATTTTTGCCGACCCTGCGGTTTCATCACGATGACAGACTTAAAAAAACTATGCAGACTATGGCAATATTTGACGAAATAGAACGCCGGCGACAGGAAGATGACCCTCATCACCGGCCGGAAAGTGAACTTCCGAATAAATCGGATGGTTGAAAGACCGTTCACTAACGTTCGCGGCTCTGAAAGGACGCTGTCGTGCTGACGGCAGCTAAACAAATTTGGAATCCGGTATGTAATATGGAAAACAGCAAACAATATGCAGCAGATTTAAAGGCGATGCTCAAGGCCGTCAGGGCGGGCGGTGCAAAGGCTAAAAAACCGTCGTGGGACGACCCGATTGACGCACTGCTGTTCGCCACTGTTTCCGAGTATATGCCGGACGCTGCCGCCAGAGCAGTGATAAAAAAGCTCCATGGACATTTCGTTGACCTCAACGATTTGCGGGTGGCAAGGCCTGAGGAAATAATTGAATTAATGGAAATGGACTGGCTTCAGGGCAGACCCGTTGCCGAGGCGATTACGGCGGCATTAAACGCGATATTTGGTGAATTTGATGTTGTAAGTCTTGCGGAGCTGGCCGAGCATGGTAAAAAAACGGCGAAAGACAAGCTCGGCAGACTCAACGGCATAAGCAGATTTGCCTGCGATTATGTCCTGCTTACAACACAGGGCATACACGCCGTGCCGATCAATTCGATGATGCTCAAATATATGCGCGACAATGATTATGTTTCGCCGAAAGCGTCGGATGCAGATGCGCTGGATTTTATTGAAAAAAATGTACCTGCTGCGGCTGCGTATGAGTTTTATTGTGGGCTGAAAAAAGCTGCCGAATCGGGCAAACCTTTGATTGTAAAAACCCCCGCAGCCGCTTCAAAACAGTCCGGACGGGAAACAAAGAAAAAAACTCCCAAAAAAACCGATGAATAATAATATTGCATCGCAATTAATATTTTGAAAAAGTTATATAAAGGGTTTAGGGTTTAGTTTTTTACTATCCCCTATTTACTCTACCCTATTCTCTAATTGATTTTAGATTTTGGATTTGTTTCGGGTTTCGGATTTCAAGTTTCGGATTTATATTGAGTTTTGTTTTTCAGGATTGGCCGGATTTCTAAATTAAAGGCAGGATATATATAGGAAACGGATGTCTTGTTGATGAATAGATATTGGTTTTGTCTTTCAGGATTGCTGCTTGCGGTTTTGCTTTTTGGTTGCGCAGGCAAAAGTTCCTCCGATTCCAATGAGATGGTTCTTTACACCGCCCACGGCGCCAAGATTCACGGTCTCGACCCCGGCGACATCGGCGACCAGACTTCCGCCGCCTATGCCAGCCAGATATATGAAACACTCTATGATTATCATTATCTCAAACGCCCTTATGAGCTGATTCCGCAGCTTGCCGCTGAAATGCCGCTGATAAGTCAGGACGGGTTGACTTATACGATTCATTTAAGAAATGACGTATATTTCCAGCCGGACAAATGTTTTGGAAAAAATCAAAAACGCAGGCTTACGGCACATGATTTTGTCTATGCCTGGAAGCGAATAGCCGATATTAAATATATCAGCAAAAACTGGTGGGTTTTTGACGGCAGAATCAAAGGACTGGATGAATTTCGGGAATACACTAAAACTGTACAGAAAGGCCAGACTGTTGACTATAACCTGCCGGTGGAAGGATTGCACACGCCTGATGATTTTACGCTTGTTATCAGGCTAAAGCAGCCCTGGCCGCAGATAATCTATATGCTTGCACATCTTCCGACGGCCCCGATGGCCAAAGAAGCCGTCGAATATTACGGCAGGGATATAATCAATCATCCTGTCGGCACGGGGCCTTATATGCTTGGCAGGTGGCATCGCGGCAGTTTTATTGAGCTTGTCCGCAATCCGAACTGGCGGGGGCAATTATATCCGAGTGAAGGCGAGCCGAATGATTTTCCAGACGGTTTTCTGGCCGACGCCGGCAGGGCAGTGCCTTTTGCCGACCGACTTATATCGGTGCTTATCGAGGAAGACCCGCCGTCGTGGTTTTTATTTCTCCAGGGCAAAATTGACGCATCCGGTATCCCGAAGGATAATTTTTCTCAGGCAATCGACCAGCGGCGGCAGCTTACCGATGATATGAAACGCCGTGGCATAAGACTTTATACTTTCCGCGACCCCAGCACCTACTGGATAGGCTTTAATATGGAAGACCCTGTTCTTGCGAACAACAAGCCGCTGCGAAAGGCGATAAGTTATGCCGTTGACCGCGACAAGTATATAGAACTTTTTACCAATAATCGCGGCGAAACAGCTTACGGTATAATACCGCCCCTGATGAAGGATTACGACCCAAACATAAGCAAAATCGGAGCGCATTACGATGTTGCCCGTGCCCGTCAATACGCCGAAGAGGCGAAAAAACTCAACGGCGGCGTAATGCCTAAACTAAAATTTGCGATGCCCGGCACGGACGTTGTTTTTCGTCAGCGGGGCGATTTCCTTATAAAATGCTTCAGGGACGCAGGGCTGAATATTGAAATCGATTATATGGACTGGCCGACGTTTCTCGATAAAATAAAAACCAAATCGGCACAGATGTTCGGGCTGGGATGGGTGGCCGATATACCCGATTCGGAGAATTTTCTGCAGTTGTTTTACAGCAGGAATATTTCCCCGGGTCCGAATAATTTTAATTACAGCAGTCCCGAATTTGATAAAATTTACGAACAGCTTCGCGTAATGCAGGATTGTCCAGAACGGACCGAACTGTACAGAAAAGCCGAGCGGATTGTTATTGAGGATGCGCCTGCGGTTTTTATACTGCACGGCGTAGCTTATATTTTAACGCATGACTGGCTGTATAACTACAAGCCGCACGCTTTTGCTTACGGTCTGTCAAAGTACAGGCGGGTCGATACGGAAAAACGAGAAAAATACAGGAAAAGGTTTAAGGATTTTTGATAACTCCGGCGCTGCGGGTTTATTGTTATGCTGTCATATATAATCAGACGTCTTTTATATACGATTCCGATTGTGTTCGGAGTGATGCTGCTTACATTTGTTTTGTTCAATGTTGTCGGCGGCGACGTGTCCGACCAGATAGCCGGCAGGGCGGCTTCTGCCGAGACAATCGCGGAAATACGCGCCGAATACGGCTGGGATAAGCCGCTGTTTTTCAACTCCGAAGACTTTTTTGATACCCAGTTTTTCAACCATCTGAAAAATACCGCCACTTTTAATTTCGGCCGTTCCTGGGCAGACCGAGAACGGGTAATCGACAAAATAAAACGCGGAGCAGGCTATTCGCTTGCGCTTACGGTACCGATGTTTTTTATTTCGCTGGCGATTTCTGTTTGCATATCGCTTGTGGTTGCGTTTTTCCGCGGCACGTGGTTCGATACGGCTGTAATGCTGCTTTGCGTGGCCGGTATGAGCATTCCGTATTTGAGTTTTATTTTGTTCGGACAGTATTTTCTCGGATTTAAGTGGGGGCTTTTCCCTGTGTATTTCTGGCCGGACCATTTTCCGGTTCAATATTATCTGCTGCCGGTGCTTGTAGGCGTTGTTTCCGGTCTTGGCGGTGAAGTGCGTTTCTATCGCACGGTAATGCTCGATGAAATGCGAAGCGACTATGTTCGGACGGCTTTTGCCAAGGGGCTCGGAACTGCTTCGGTGCTTTTTAAGCATGTGCTGAAAAACGCAATGATACCGATTATTACGCAGGTTGTGCTGGCAATTCCATTTTTGTTTCTCGGGTCGCTTTTGCTTGAAAGATTTTTTGGCATACCCGGGCTGGGGTATTTGTTTATAGGCGCAATAGGTTCGCGCGATTATCAAATTGTAGGCGCTATTACCTATATCGGCGCGATATTATATGTGATATTTGATTTGCTTACGGATATTTGCTATTCGCTGGTAGATCCGCGGATAACTTTTGATTGAAGATGGAAACAATCTCTGTGAACTCTGTGTCTTCTGTGGCCCAAAACGCAGGTCGTTCGCTGTGGTCGGATGCGCTGCGCAGATTACGGCGGCGGAAAACCGCAATGTTCTGTTTTGCCGTCATTATTGTGTATTTTTCAATAGCGGCATTTTTGTATGCGGTGGATATTTTTCATATTCCGCTTGCCGTTGCCGACTGGAGCAGGCAGATAGGGCCGGAGTATCAGCCGCCGGGAGCGAAATATATTTTTGGTACGGATTTTCTCGGCAGGAGCGTGTTTCGCAAGGCTCTTTACGGCGCCAAAACTTCAATTACGGTTGCCCTGTGGGCGTCGCTGATAAGCATAAGCATCGGTGTGCCTCTGGGGGCAATGGCCGGGTATTTCCGGGGAATAATCGACCAGCTTATAGTTTGGCTTTATACGACTTTGAGCTGTGTGCCGTATATTTTACTGATACTTGCCTTTGCCCTGGTGCTGGCTGATAAAACGCTCGATGTTTTCGGCTGGAAAATTCCGCTCAGCGGCACGGCCACGGTTTATCTTGCAATAGGGCTTACAAGCTGGGTTGGAATATGCCGGCTGATTCGCGGCGAAGTAATAAAGCACAAAAACCGCGATTATGTGCTTGCCGCCCGTTCATACGGGGCCGGTTCCGGGCGAATTATCTTTCGCCATCTGCTGCCTAATGTGTTCCATATTGTCATTATAAATTTTTCGCTGCGGTTCGTAGGTTTTATACAGGCCGAGGTGATATTGAGCTTTCTGGGACTGGGCGAAAAGAACTCGCCGAGCTGGGGTGCAATGATCGACAGCGCAAGACTGGATTTACCCAAAGGCTACTGGTGGGAAATGACTGCCGCAACGGCGGCAATTTTTGTAATTTCCCTCGCGCTTAACGTGTTCGGCGACGCATTGCGGGATTGTCTTGACCCGAAATTACGAACAGAATGAATAATACTGATAAACATAATAACGCTTTATTGAGTGTCGAAAATCTCTCGACATATTTTTATACTCCCGGCGGTGTCGCAAAAGCCGTGCAGGATGTCGGTTTTACTATTCAATCGGGTAAAACTTTTGCACTGGTCGGCGAGAGCGGCTGCGGCAAAAGCGTAACTGCTCTTTCGATAATGCGGCTGATACCGAACCCGCCCGGGAAAATTGTCGCCGGAAAAATCATATTTGACGGCAAAAATTTGCTCGCTTTGCCCGAAAAGCAGTTGCGACAGATTCGCGGCAACCGTATCGCAATGATTTTTCAGGAGCCTATGACCAGTCTCAATCCGGTTTTTACCATAGGCAGCCAAATTTGCGAAACCGTTCGCCTGCATCAGAAAATCGGCGCCGCACAGGCCCGAAAAATCGCTATAGAAATGCTGCACCAGGTCGGAATCCCCGACCCGCAGAGGAAAATCGACGATTATCCGCATCAGTTGTCCGGCGGAATGAGACAGCGCGTAATGATTGCAATGGCCGTATCGTGCAATCCTGTTTTGCTTATTGCAGATGAACCGACAACCGCGCTGGATGTTACGATTCAGGCTCAAATACTCGATTTGCTCGGCAGTCTGCAAAGCCGACGAAAAATGTCTATGCTGCTTATAACACATGATTTGGGCGTTGTCGCACAAAGAGCCGACGATGTTGCCGTGATGTATGCCTCGCATATTGTCGAGCGGTGCAATTGCAGAGATTTGTTTGAAAATCCCCTGCACCCTTATACGCAGGGACTGCTTAAATCCCTGCCGCAGCCTGGCGATAAAAAGAAAACCAAACGGCTGCACACAATACCCGGCACAGTGCCGGAACCTTTGCTTTTTCCCGCCGGCTGTAAATTTCATCCTCGATGTCCGCTTGGACATAACGACGAAAAGTGTAAAACATGCTCTCCGGCATTAAAACAGGTCGCTGCTGAAAGACTTGTCGCATGCTGGAAAGCGCCGGGATATGAATAAAATTTGTAATACGGTCCCGCAGACTTGTCCTGCGGGTCAACAATGCGGTTATTCGACTAAAGTGTTCTGAAATTTGTGAATGATGAGTGATGACTTAAACAATCCGTTATTGAAAGTTGAAGACCTTAAAACGTATTTTCCAATACGCAGGGGCGTTCTGCGCCGTACTGTCGGCCATATCCGTGCCGTTGACGGCGTGAGTTTCAAAATTGCGCCCGGCCGGACGCTTGGTCTTGTCGGCGAATCGGGCTGTGGCAAAACCACCGTCGCAAGAACCATAGCAGGTCTTATTCCTGCCATATCCGGCAGCGTTGAGTTTCAGGGTATCGACATATTAAAGGCAGGCAAAAAACAGCTTCGCGAAATACGCCGCCATATTGCGATAGTTTTCCAGGACCCTTATGATTCGCTTAATCCGCGAATGACCGTAGGAGATATTATAGCAGAGCCGCTAATCGTGCATCGGCTTGCGCGAGGTCGGAAATTAACGGACCGCGTTGCCGAGCTGCTCTCGAAGGTGGGCCTGTCGCAGTCTCATATAAACCGCTATCCGCATGAATTTTCCGGCGGCCAGCGGCAACGTATCGGCGTTGCGCGTGCCCTTGCGCTTGATCCGAAGCTGGTAATCTGTGATGAGCCTGTAAGCGCACTGGATGTTTCCATTCAGTCTCAAATCATAAATTTGCTTGCCGATTTGCGGGACAGGCTGAATCTGACTTATCTGTTTATTGCCCATGATCTGGCAGTTGTGGAGTTTGTAAGCGATTTTGTGGCAGTGATGTATTTAGGCAGGATTGTCGAGTACGCGACGGCTGAGCAGATTTATTCAAATCCTCTGCATCCATATACAAAAATACTGCTTTCGGCGATACCTAAAATTACCTCGCGTAGTGTTGGCAGGGGTCTGTTGCAGGGTGAAATACCAAGCCCTGCCAATCCACCTGGCGGCTGTCCGTTTCATCCTCGCTGCCCGTTGGCGGCAGAGGGGTGTAAATCTGTCCCGCCGAAACTTCGGGCTGATAATATCCAAAATGAGCATTTTGTTGCCTGTTTTCGTGCGGGTGAGCCTTTACCAAATGAAGTATCGACATAACAGAGATTTATGATATAATTGCTTCTTATGAATAACCAGGACGACGAAAAACTGCTTGAAATAACCTCGCAGGACGGCGTAACGATAGTCGCCTTTCTCGGCAGGAGCATAAGTGCGGTCTCCAATCTGCCGCAGATTGCCGACAATATCAATGCGATGATGACAAACGGTAAAGTTCGGCAAATAATATTTGATTTTCACCAGGTCGGATTTTTTTCATCTGAAACGCTCGGTTTGCTGCTGGACGTATGGAAACGGCTGCAGACGGCAGGCGGCAAAATGATTATCAGCGGTATAAACCCGCAGCTTCACAGGGTTTTCAGGATAACCAATCTTGATAAAATCTTCGCTTTTGCCCCTGATGTAAAAGCTGCGATGGAAAGCCTTAAAGCCCAAACCTCAAAATCTGATAAAATTTGAACTCAATTATTGGAGGTATTCTATGTACATTGCAAAGCAGTTTTCGATTTTTATGGTCAACAAACCTGGCGTTTTTGCTCAATTGCTTGGTGAATTTGCCGCGTCCAAAATTAATATTACCGCTATTGTGGTAATGGATTCCGTTGAGCATGGCGTCATGCGCGTTGTAGCTCAGGACTCGAATAATCTGCGTAAGACTCTTGAAAGTCTGAATATTCAGTACAGTGAGACGGATGTACTGTGCATAACCATACCCAACAAGTCCGGTGCGTTTGCCGCGATAACTGAAAAGCTCGCCAAAGCCCATATAAATATAGCTTATGCATACTGTACAGCTGGCGCTCCGGGCGGCAAGACTATCTCGGTAATCAAGGTCGCCGATGTCAAAAAAGCAATGCACGTGTTGCACGGTACCGGTACCGATGCTCAAAAGCAAAAGCAATCCAAAACTGCCGACCGCCGTCCGTTGTCGGCTCCTCGCAGTCATAAATAATCGATGAAATAAATAGGCTTTTTGTAAAAAAAAAGCAGAATAATGCAAAAAATGGTTTTGCTTTTTTTTCGCTTTTGGCGTATCATATCCTAAAATCGTGATTTTAATCACGATTTTGGAATTTAATGGCAGCAGGTCATATCTGTTTGTCGGAGTTGGCAGACAACCTTCCGAAATCGATTACCTGGTACTGTACATTTATTGAGAATAAAATCTAATCTTGAAGGAGCAGCCGTATGGCCAAAATTTTGATTGTGGATGACGACCCTGATATGGTAGAGGCCTGCAAATCGATTCTTGAGATGAAAGGACACGATGTTGCCTTTGCGTACAATCGTGTTGACGGTATGAAGGCCGTACAGTCGTTTTCGCCGCAGTTGATGATGCTCGATGTTATGATGGAGCAGCCGGACGACGGTCTGGCGATGGCTCAGGAGCTTAAACGCAAGGGACATAAATTCCCGATTCTTATGCTCACAAGTCTGTCGAAGGTTACCGGCCTTGATTACGGCAAAGATGACGCTGTTGTGCCGGTTGAGGATTTTCTTGAAAAGCCGGTAAGGCCTGAGACGCTTATTTCAAAAGTGAACGGCCTTCTTTCAAAAAAGGAGAAGAAATAAAATGTTAATTACCGAACGCGATCAGTTGAGGTCTGAAATTTCCCAGTTCGTAAAGAAACACGGCGGTGATCGCAGCGCTCTTATTCCGGCGCTGCAGTATATTCAGCAGAAATACACGTATATCAGTGAATTTGCGATGCAGGCTGTTGCCGACGAGCTGGACATACACCCTGTGGAGGTTTATGGCGTTGTATCGTTTTACAGTTTTTTGGATTGCAGACCGAAGGGGCGATTTGTCATTCGTCTGTGCCGCACAATAAGCTGTGAAATGCAGGGTAAGGACAGGGTTGCAAGACAACTTGAAAATGATTTGGGCATAAAATTCGGTCAGACCACGCCGGACGGGGCATTTACGCTTGAATATGCCAACTGTCTGGGCATGTGCGACCAGGGGCCTGCAATGCTGGTGAACGACCAGATTTTTTCAAAAGTTACACCTGAAAAAGTTCACGATATTTTGCAGGGCTGCCGCCAGGTGTTTGGCGCACACGCCATGCAGAGAAAGGAAGAGCATATAATATGAAGACTCCCTCAGACAGAAATTCGATGACATTTGCATCAATTACTCCCAACGAAGGGCTGAAAATAGCGGTGGAAAAAGGCAGAATGGGCGTGCTGGGCGAACTGAGCGAGTCCGGCCTTAAGGGCCGCGGCGGCGCCGGCTTCCCGACCAGCGTAAAGTGGAATCTTGCTGCTGCCGCACATGACACCAAAAAGTATGTGGTCTGCAACGCCGACGAGGGCGAACCGGGGACGTTCAAAGACAGATTTATACTTGCCGAGTTTGCCGATTTGATGTTTGAAGGTATGACGATAGGCGGATTCACCATCGGCGCAGCCGAGGGTATCGTGTATCTGCGGGGCGAATATACTTATCTGCGGGGACATCTCGAAACTGTTCTGGAGCAGCGGCGCAAGGCAAAACTGCTGGGTAAAAACATACTCGGTAAGAAAGGTTTTAATTTTGATATCCGCATACAAATGGGCGCAGGCGCTTACGTCTGCGGTGAAGAAACAGCGCTCATTGAGTCGCTGGAAGGCCAGCGCGGCGAGCCGAGAAACAGACCGCCTTTCCCTGTGGATACCGGCTTTATGGGGCATCCGACCATTGTCAATAATGTCGAGACCTTTGCCTGGGTTGCATCAATTATCGTTAAGGGCGGCAAATGGTTTAAGCACATCGGTACGGAAAAATCAACCGGCCTGAAGCTGTTCAGTATTTCCGGCGATGTTGAAAGGCCGGGCGTTTACGAGTTTCCGATGGGTATTACCGTTGACCAGCTTTTGCGTGAGGTCGGCGGTGAAGGAGCTAAAGCCGTGCAGATAGGCGGAGCCTCCGGCCATTGTGTCCATCAGAAGGATTTCAGCAGAAAGATAGCTTATGAAGATATTCCTACAGGCGGCTCGGTTATCGTGTTTGGCCGGCAGCGGGATATGCTGGCGGTCGCTAAAAATTTCCTCGAGTTTTTTGTGGAAGAAAGCTGCGGTCAGTGTACGCCGTGCCGTATAGGCAATGAAAAACTGCTCGAGGGCGTGGAACTGCTGGAGAAGGGTTGCTGCTCGATGAAGTATCTGCGTGAGTTGTGTTCCCTGGGGGAAACAATGCAGATTGCAAGCAAATGCGGTCTGGGACAAAGCAGCCCAAACGCTTTCCTGAGTATTGTAAAACACTTCCAGGACGAAATAATGGGAAGAACAGCGATTGAGTGAAAATTTTGGATTTTAGATTTTGGATTTTGGATTAAGAAGATTACAGATTTAAGATTGCAAATTTAAGACACAATTTATCATAGGAGCAGCTATGTCAGAAGAAATAAAAACAGACAGAGCGCCGGTAAGTCAGCGGGCGCATAAGGTAAGTGCGGGAATCAACGGCGACGCCCTCGGTGCAAAGGTAACCGTTCAAATAGACGGCAATGAAATTAAAGTGCCGCTGGGAACTACGATTCTTGAAGCGGCCAACGAGCTGGGCATTCGTATTCCCACGCTGTGCAATCATGCGGACTTGTGTGTTGCCGGCGTATGCAGAATATGCGTTGTCGAAATTGAAGGTTCAAGGACGCTTCAGGCAAGCTGTGCGTATCCCATAACCCAGCCCATCAAGGTTAAAACACACAGCCAGAAGGTACGCCAGGCTCGCAGGCATATACTCGATTTGCTTTTGAGCAAACATTACGGCGAATGTTATGCGTGTTTCCGCAATAACAACTGCGAACTTCAGGCACTGGCAAAGGAATACGGCGTTGACTTTTTCCGGTTCGGCCATCCGTCCAAGCCGTTTTATGAAGTTGACCGCAGCAGCTATTCGGTCATACGCGATATGAATAAATGCATACTTTGCAGACGCTGTGTGCGGACGTGTATCGATTTGCAGGAAGTCGGAGTTCTCGACGTTGAAAACCGCGGCTATCAAAGCAAGGTCGTTACCTATATGGACAAGCTGCTCGGCAGTGTTGTGTGCATCAATTGTGGACAGTGCATCAATCGCTGCCCGACCGGAGCTCTGCGGGCAAACGACCCGACCGATGAAGTATGGGCGGCTATCGACGACCCCAAAAAGCACGTCGTGATTCAAACCGCCCCAAGTCCGAGAGCTGCTATCGGCGAATGCTTCGGGCTTGAGCCGGGCAAGGCTCTTACGTTTGAACTGAATACCGCGCTGCGACAGTGCGGATTCGATAAGGTTTTCGATACGAACTTTTCGGCGGATTTGACTATTATTGAAGAAGGCACGGAACTGCTTTTGCGACTGTTCAAAAACCTGGTCAAAGGCGACCACAGCCAGCCTCTGCCGCAATTTACAAGCTGTTCGCCCGGGTGGGTGAAGTATATCGAACACTTCTATCCTGAACTTCTGCCGCACATGTCCTCGGCCAAAAGTCCTCAGCAGATGTTTGGCGCGGTTATTAAAACTTATTACGCTAAAAAGCAGGGGATAGACCCGAAAGATATTGTAACAGTTGCGCTGATGCCTTGCTCGGCGAAAAAATTTGAATGCAACAGGCCTGAAATGTGCGACAGCGGGTACAAGGATATCGATTACGGCCTGACAACACGCGAAATGGCACAAATGATAAGCGAAGCCGGCATTGACCTGCCAAATCTGCCTAAGAGCGATTTTGACGACCCGTTCGGTACCGCGACCGGCTCAGGCATTATTTTCGGCGCAACCGGCGGCGTAATGGAAGCTGCGATTCGCAGCGTTATCGAGCTTGTGTGCGGAATTCGCATTGAAAAATTGTTTGAACACGCCCGTGTTATGCCTGTGCGGGGTTTCGAGGGTGTGCGATACGCGGAGCTTGCCTTGCCGCAGATAGGGCCTGTGCCTGATTTGCTCAAGGGTCTGGTAAAGGACTGGGAATGGATTAAAGGCGCAACGCTGAAGGTCGGAGTATGCCACGGCACGGCCAACGCCAAGAAAGTGCTTGACGATATTAAGGCCGGCGGACAGTTCAGCCAGTGCCATTTTATAGAATTTATGGCCTGTCCCGGCGGCTGCCTGGGCGGCGGCGGTCAGCCGATACCGACAAGCCCGGAAATTCGTGCAGCCAGAGCCCGCGCGATTTATTCAGAAGACGAATCATACCAGATTCGCAAATCGCACGAAAACCCGGCTGTTGTGGAACTTTATCAGAAATTCCTCACCGACGGGCCTTGCGGACATATAAGCCATAAACTGCTGCATACGCATTATCTCTCCAGAGGCAAATATATTGCGTAAAGCGTTGAGCGTGAATAGTGAAGCGTCTTGCGAGATACGAGATACGCTTCACGAAATACGAGATACGTAAATTATGTCGGACAATCTGCAATATATCGAGATTTCTTCGGTTGCAGGCAAATATGGTTTGTCCGAAAATGAGAAAGTAGTTCTCGAACGAATAAATCAGAAGATTGCCGCCGGTCGCAGTCTTGACGAACTGATGACATTCCTTTTCGACAGTACTCGCGGCATCTGTCCGTGTGACCGGATAGGACTGGCATTTATTGAGGACGACGGGCGGCGGGTCGTAAGCAGATGGGACAGGGCCGACTATGCGCCGATGATTTTACAGCCCGGCTATACCGAAGACCTTGCAGGCAGCAGTCTGGAAAAACTTCTCAAAGGCGGTCAGGTCCGCATTATTCACGACATCCAGCGTTATCTGGCAGAACATCCCGGCAGCAAAAGCACAAAGCTGATTGTGCGCGAGGGCGTCCGTTCAAGTATGACCTGTCCGCTGACTGTTGATGACAGGCCGATTGGTTTTTTGTTTCGCAGCTCAAGAAAACCTCACAGCTATACCGAGCATCAGGTCGAAATTCATGCAACGGTAGCCGAACGGCTCAGCCAGGCGGTTGAAAAGGCCTGGCTGATTGAACAGCTTGGTCAGGCAAATAAGTCTTATCTTGATATGCTCGGTTTTGTAAGCCATGAACTGAAAAATCCGCTTTCGTCGATAATCATGGATGCTTCGTTGTTCAGCGGCGGATTTTTGGGAGCGGTAGAGCCTAAGCAGCTTGAAAAAGTAAAAAAAATATCCGCCAAGGCGGAGTATCTTCTTAATCTTGTGCGGGAATACCTTGACCTTGCAAGAATTGAAGACGGAATGATGAGGCTCAACACCCGTGAAAATGTCAATCTTGTTGGCGATGTGCTTGAACCGGCAATTGACATTGTTCATTCTCAATTTGAGCTGCAACAGCAAAAATTTGAGAAATTTTACGCAGAAAATTTATCCCCTGTGCAGTGCGATGCGGAATTGCTGAAAATTGTCGCCGTGAATTTGCTGGCGAATGCCTCGAAATACGGCAATCGGGGCGGAATTGTAAGACTATCCGCAGAACAAATTGACGGAAAATCCCGTATAACGGTTTATAATGAAGGCCCCGGTTTTACACCGGAGGATCGTGGAAAACTTTTCAAAAAATTCAGCAGGTTAAACGCCCCGCAGCATCTGCAAAAAAAAGGCACAGGCGTAGGATTATATACCTGCTGGAAGATAATTCAGCTTCACGGCGGAAAAATAGACGCCCGGTCCGAACACGGCAGATGGGCGGAATTTTGGTTTGAGATAAAAAATAAAAGCCTATCCGAATAACAGGGTCGTTGTGCGTTGTGAGGCATCGGGCTTTGCAGCCGACCGTAATAGAGCGGGTTATTCGGATAGGCTATAAGGAAAGATAAAATGAATAAATCAACACAAACGGTAAATATTGATGAACAAAAAATATGGGATGTTCTAAAATCTTCGTCGCTGAAAGACGCATCGCGGGTGCGGGATGTTCTGGCCAAGTCTCGCAGGCTTAAAGGTCTTGACATGCATGACGTTGCGTCGCTCAGCACGATAAGCGATCCGCAGCTCCTGGCGGAGCTTTTCGATACGGCTAAATCCGTAAAAGAGGAAATTTACGGCAAAAGGCTGGTGTTATTTGCGCCGCTGTATGTTTCCAATCTTTGCGGCAACGAATGTCTGTATTGTGCGTTTCGCGCAAAAAACAAGGCAGTTATCCGCCGTGCCCTCACGCAGCAGGAAATTGCAAACGAGGTTGAAATACTCGTCAAACAGGGGCATAAGCGGGTATTGCTCGTGGCCGGTGAATCGTATCCTCGCGAAGGTTTCGACTATATTCTCAAGTCAATCGATACCGTCTATGCGACCAAAATCGGCAGCGGCGAAATCCGCAGGGTGAACGTGAATGTCGCGCCGCTGAGCGTGGATGAATTCAAACAGCTCAAGGCTCGCCATATAGGCACATATCAGATTTTTCAGGAAACGTATCATCACGAAACATATAACAAAGTTCACGTGGCCGGAAAAAAGAAGGATTACGACTGGCGAATTACTGCCCTTGACCGTGCAATGGAAGCAAAAATCGACGACGTGGGTATCGGCGTTTTGTTCGGTCTGGCGGACTGGCGATTTGAAATTCTTGCGATGATGCAGCACATCGCGCATCTCGAGGCCAAATTCGGAGTCGGGCCGCATACGATTTCAGTGCCGAGACTGGAGCCTGCGACCGGAAGCGATATGAGCGTGCATCCGCCGCAGCCGGTGAGCGATATTGATTTTCGTAAAATCGTTGCAATTTTAAGGCTCGCTGTGCCATATACCGGCATAATTATGTCAACACGCGAAACGCCTAATATGCGGCGGGAAACTTTTGCGCTGGGCGTTTCGCAGATTTCAGCGGGCAGCCGAACCAATCCGGGCGGATACGCCGAGGGACAGGCAGAGGCGGAACTTGAACAGTTCAGTCTCGGCGACCACCGTTCGCTCGACGAGGTGATATGCGATGTTGCGTCGCTTGGTTATATTCCGTCGTTCTGTACGGCCTGTTATCGGCTGGGCAGGACCGGAGCAGATTTTATGGATTTGGCAAAGCCTGGTAAAATCAAGGAACACTGCGACCCGAATGCAATTTCCACATTTATGGAGTATCTCATTGATTACGCATCGCCGCAGACAAAAAAAACCGGCGAAAAATTGATAGACACGATTTTGTCGCAGATTAACGAAAAGGCCGCCAGACTCACAAAAGCGATGCTCGAAAAGGTGAGGGCAGGCCAAAGAGATGTGTATTGCTGAAAGATTTCTGATTTTAGATTTTAGATTTTGGATTTTGGATTGAAACCGCGGATTAACGCGGATTTACACGGATTTTTCTTAAATCTTAAATCTTAAATGTTCAATGTTAATGCTATGCTTGATGAAAATATTACAATCACAGAAATAGAATCGTGGCTTCGGCAGGAAAACGCGGCAGAGCTTGAAAAACTCTGGGCAGCGGCGGACCGGGTTCGCAGGGAAAATGTCGGCGACGAAGTTCACCTGCGAGGGCTGATAGAGATAAGCAATTACTGCGTGCGGTCGTGTGCTTACTGCGGACTGCGTAAGGAGAATAAGCAGCTCGACCGCTATCGAATGAGCGCAGAGGAAGTAATTGAATGCGCACATAAAGCGCATAAGCTCGGCTACGGCACGGTGGTAATGCAGGCAGGCGAGGATTACGGCATCCGTGCGCAGTGGCTTGCCGATATTATAAAGACGATAAAAAACGAACTGCCGCTGGCGGTTACCCTGAGTATGGGAGAACGGCCGCAGGAAGATTTGTGTTTATGGCGCAAAGCCGGAGCAGACAGATATTTGCTGCGTTTTGAGACTTCCGATTTGAAACTCTATAAATTGATTCATCCGGATTTGGCAAATAAAACTTCCGACCGTTTTGCAATATTGAAGTTTTTGCGAGAACTCGGCTATGAGGTCGGCGGAGGGGTGATGATAGGCATACCCGGGCAAAGCTGCGCCAGTCTTGCAAATGATATTGATATGTTCCGAAAATGTGATTTTGATATGATTGGCTCTGGGCCGTTTATTCCCAATCTGCTTACGCCGCTGGGTACGGGCGAATTAAAGCCAGATATTGCCCCTGCGGACCAGGTTCCTGCAACAGAACTGATGTGTTATAAAGTTGTTGCACTTGCAAGAATTGTATGCCCGCAGGCAAATATCCCAAGCACAACGGCTCTTGCTACATTGAACAAGGAAACCGGCAGAGAGCTTGGTTTGTCTCGCGGAGCTAATGTGGTTATGCCGAACTGTACGCCGCTGAAGTATCGTGTAAAATATGAAATTTACCCCGGCAAGGCCTGTATAAATGAAACAGCCGAGCAGTGCCAGATGTGCCTTGCAGGCAGAATTTACAGTATCGCACGCACTATCGGCAAAGGACAGGGCGGAAGAATTCGAACACGGATTAACGCGGATTAACACTGATATTGCGATTGTTGAAATGGCCGGTCTTTTTGAACATAATTTTCGCCACGTAATGCTCGAGCGGCTGATGCATTATTATCTGTATTTGCAGAAGCATTCCTTATCTGAAGGCGAATGGATAAGCTCATCTGAAATTGCGGGGTATTTTCAAATGGACGATACGCAGGTCCGCAAGGATTTGGCTGCTGTGGGCATCAGAGGGCGTCCGCGGCTTGGATACAGACGCGGCGAAGTTGCAGAGCAGATAAAAAAATGGCTCGGAATCGGAAATACATATAATGCCGTAATTGTCGGCGCTGGCAGACTTGGCGGAGCGATTGCGGAATATAAAATGTTTCAGGATTACGGGCTGAAATTGAAGGCTCTTTTTGATAACGACCCGCTTAAAATCGGCAAACGTATCGGCGGATACCCCATATATGATGTGCGTTATTTGCGCCGCCAGGTTGAACAAATGCAGATTCAGCTGGGAATTATTACCTGTCCTGCGGAGATTGCACAACAATGCGTCGACGAGCTTGCGGCAGGCGGCGTCAGGGCGATATGGAATTTTGCGCCGATAAACCTGAATGTGCATAAGAATATATTTTTGCGAAATGAGCATATATCCATAGGGCTTGGCGAACTGGCGTATTATATGAAACGGCAGAAATAATCAGAAAATCCGCGTCTATTTTTTTGCAAACATTTCCCTGATTTCACGGTTTATGCGCACCGAACACCAGTTGCGTCCGCACATTGTGCAGTAATCTGCATTGGGCGATTCGGCTATTCCTGAATTTTTGCATGCCTCGATGTGCATTTCTCCGGCAGTCTTTGGGTCAAGTGAACTGCCGATATGCTTTTGCCAGTCAAGATTCGCACGAGCAATGCTCAATTGTCTGTCGCGCTCGGCTGCCCCAGGCAGACCGCGAGCAACATCCGCTGCGTGAGCGGCAATCTTGGCTGCGACCACACCGGCACGCACGTCCTCGGCGTTAGGCAATCCCAAATGTTCCCGCGGGGTTACATAGCACAAAAATGATGCGCCATAATAAGCCGCCGCAGTTCCGCCTATCGCGCTTGTAATATGGTCGTATCCGGGCGCAATATCCGTAACCACCGGACCAAGCACATAGAAAGGCGCTCCGTCGCAGATTTCAGCCTGTATTTTCATATTGTATTCAATCTGATTGAAAGGCACATGTCCGGGACCCTCAACCATAACCTGACAGCCCTGTTGTCTTGCTCTTTGTGTAAGTTCGCCGAGCGTGCGCAATTCGGCGATTTGTGCCTCGTCGGTGGCGTCGGCAATACAGCCCGGGCGCAGCCCGTCGCCGAGACTAAAAGCCACATCATATTCCCTCATTATCGCACAAAGCTCGTCAAAAAGCTCGTACATCGGGTTTTGGCGATTGTGATAGAGCATCCATTTTGCAAGCAGTGCACCGCCTCGGGAGACTATTCCGCAAACCCTTTTTTGCACCAGCTCGATATGCTCCCGCAAAAATCCGGCGTGAATTGTAAAAAAATCAACTCCCTGTTTAGCCTGCTTTTCAATCACATCAAGAATTACCCTGTGCGTGATTTCTTCAACGCCGTGCGATACTATTACTTCATAAATCGGCACGGTGCCGAACGGCACGGGACATTGACTGATAAGCTCGGTTCGCACCTTGTCGAGGTCGCCGCCAGTGCTTAAATCCATTATCACGTCCGCACCGGCGTCAATTGCCATTCGCATTTTTACAATTTCTTCGTCGGTAGTAGAACGTGCCGAGCTTGTGCCTATGTTGGCATTTATTTTGGTTGTGCAGCAGCGTCCGATACCGATAGGCGTAAGATTGTGCGCAAGGTGAAGCCGGTTGGCCGGGACTATGAGTCTGCCTTTTGCGATTTCTCTCATGACAAGCTCTTCGTTCAGCGACTCGGCCTTTGCAACGGCTTTCATTTCATTTGTTATTTTTTCCGCACGTGCGGATTGCAATTGTGTAGGCATTTTAAATCAAATATCAAAAATCTAATATCAAAAATAAAATATCAAAAATAAAAGAACCAGAGGGCAGAGGAGATATAAATATCCAATATCCAATATCCAATAACACAACATCCATTTAATAACCAAAATTCAATAACCAACATCTCTGCGAAACGGTTGTTTGATTATTGAAAATTGGTTATTATTTGGATGTTGGAATTTGGTTATTGGATGTTCATATTCCTATACCCTATACCCTAACTCAAAAAACTCTTTTTTTATGTGTTCTTATTCGTGTTCATTCGTGGCCGGGCAAGTTATCTCAGATTGTACGAATTGTTGCTCCGAGTCTCGACACCAGTTCGTCCAAAATTGTTTTTTCAAATCCGTCAACCTGTTCGTGCGTTAAAGTACCGTCATCGTCTCGGAATTTCAGAACAACTGTAACGCTTTTTTTGCCCGGCTCGATAGGTTTGCCCCGATAAATGCCCTGAAACTGCACTTCCTGAAGTTCGTCGATGTTTTTACGATTTATCGTTGAAGCGATTTTATCCCACGTAACCGCCTCGTCGAGTATCAGCGAAAGCGCCCGTTCCACAGCCGGGAATCTCGGGACAGGCTTGATTTTAATTGTTTCTGCCGGCAAATCGAGCAGTTTTTCAAACTCAAGCTCGGCAGCCGAAACCGCTGACCCGTTCAAATCGAAATTGTCGCAAAGATTTTTATTGACTACTCCTGCTGTTCCGACTTGTGAACCATTTATTACAATTGCCGCTGCCGCATCCGACCATACGCATTTTGCCGGTACAAAATCAATTTTCACATTTTTATTTATTTTCCGGACAGCCGCTTCGATAACGCCTCGCAGGAATCGTAAATCGCTGTCGCAGGCCATTGCCAGAGATGTTTTTTCGTGCTGATGCGGCGGCTGTTCAGTGCGGGCAAAACAATTCGCCAGCTCATAAACCCGCACAGGCCTGTTGCCTGCGTGATAATTTGTCTGCATTACCGCAAGCAAAGAACCGATAAGCGTCTGTCGCAGCAGATTGGCGTTTTTGCGGGTGATATCCGTAACGGCAAGATGTTCCTGGGGGTCTTTTCCGCTGGTTAGTTTTGCGCAGTTGTTGTCGATAAATGTTACATTTATCGTTTCATAAAAGCCGCAGCTTTGCACAGCGCTGCTTATTTCGCATATTGCCTTGTGCCGCCTGTCAATCGGGGCTACTTCAATTTGCAGTTTGTGTCTTACAGGCACCTTATCATAGCCGTAATGGCGGGCTACTTCCTCTATGAGGTCAACTTCACGGTAAACATCATGCCGCCAGCTCGGCACGGTGCAGAGTACTTCGCCGTCGGACCGGCTTTGCGGCTCAAAGCCGAGCCTGTGCAGAATATCGAAAACTTTTTCGCCGGGTACATCAATCCCAAGCAATTTCTTCATTCGGGAATGCCGCATGACAACGGTCATTTGTTGCGGCCTGGAGGGATAACAGTCAATTATGCCGTCAACGGCTGTGCCGCCTGCCAGCAGGTGAATAAGCTGGATGGTTCTTTCGCCCGCCCATCCGACCCGCTCGATATCGACATATCTTTCAAATCTAAAACTTGCTTCTGATGAAATCCCCAAAGATCTTGATGTTGTGCGGACGCCGGCCGGATTGAAAGCAGCCGATTCAAGCAGCACATCAACGGTTTTTTCGCTCACCTCGCTGTCAAGTCCGCCCATTACGCCTGCAATAGCTACCGGCGACTCGGCGTCGCAAATCATAAGCATATTTGAACCGAGCCGGCACTTTGTACCGTCAATTGCCGTGAGGTTTTCATCAGGCCCGGCAGTGCGAACTATAATCTGTCCACCCTTTAACCTGGCGAAATCAAAGGCATGTGTCGGCTGACCTGTTTCCATCATCGCAAGATTTGTTGCATCAACAACATTGTTTACCGAACGCATACCGACGGACTGAAGACGATTTACGACCCACTGGGGGCTTGGGCCGATTTTTACACCGCGAATAAGCTTTGCCGTGTATCGCGGGCAAAGATTTGCATCGTTAATCGAAACTTTGACATACTGTGAAACTTCTCCGCTGTTTTGTGATATTTTCACGTCCGGTATTCGCAGTGTCCTGCCTGTGGCCGCGGAAAGCTCCCTTGCTATGCCGATATGACTGAGACAATCCCCACGATTGGATGTTATTTCCACGTCGAGCGTCATATCATCGCCAAATGGCTCAATGCTTTCGATAGGCAGACCGATATTCATAAGAATTTGCCCGACCTGCTGAGCGGAAAGGTCAATATCCACGTATTCTTTGAGCCAGTTGAAAGAAATCTTCATAGTGAATCCAAAACCGTAATCCAAATTACAAAACCGACAGTTTATGCTTTACCGGCTTGTCTGTCAATGATTTAGGTTGACAATTGCGGTTTATAGCGTAATAATGGATGTGCAAGGATGTTTTTATGGAGATTTTTGTATGCGCAATTTGATTTTGTCGTTTTTTTGCGTATCGGCGTGTTTTTTACTGGAAGGCTGTGTACAGAGAAGGCTTACAATTAATACCGTTCCTGCCGGGGCGCTGGTGGTGCTGAATGACGAGGAAATTGGCACATCGCCGGTAACGACCAATTTTGACTGGTACGGCGATTTCAGCGTTCGCATCAGCAAGGACGGTTATCAGACGCTTAACACACATCGCAAATTGAAACGGCCTATTAAGGACGTTGCTCCCTTTGACTTTTTCTGGGATTTGTTCAGCAATCGTGTTGATGAATATACATGGGATTTTACGCTTGAACCGTACAAAGAGCCTGACCGCAATGAACTGATACAGTCGGCTCAAAAATTAAAGGCCGAGTCCGCCGAGCCGGAAATAACAAAAAAGAAGAAAAATAAAAAATAAACTCCGCGAACTAACTAATACAGATAAATATCAGCTCAAAAAAGATTATCGTGCGTATTTTACTGACAAATGACGATGGAATTTTTGCTCCGGGGATAGCCGCGCTGCATAAGGAGCTTGTAAAACTCGGAGAAGTTATGGTTGTCGCTCCGGCTGAACACATGAGCGGGGCCGGACACAGCATAACTATCTGGCAGCCTTTACGCTGCGAAAGTGTTCAGATAGCAGGAGCTTTCAGCGGTTACAGCGTATGGGGCTCGCCTGCGGATTGCGTAAAGCTGGCGGTAAATCAGCTTTGCAGGCCTGCGCCGGATTTGGTCGTTTCAGGCATTAATGATAATGCAAATGTCGGCATCAATGTGTATTATTCCGGCACAGTGGCGGGGGCTGTTGAAGGAGCATTTTTCAGAATACCTTCAATAGCTGTAAGTCTGCAAAAGGATGAGCCTATGGAATTTGAAACCGCATCAAAGCTGGCAATTGAGACGATAAAAAAACTGCTGCCGCTGGAAAAAGGAACGGTTACAAATATAAATATTCCAAAACTTTCCAAAGGTATGCCCAGGGGCATTGTTGTTGTGCCGCAGTCCACTACCGGATTTGAAGAACATTATGAGCCGCTAAAAAACGAGGCCGGCCAGACCGTTTATCAGCTTACCGGCGGACCACATCGCGAAAACGGCCTTGCCGATGTAACCGCGCTGGAACAGGGCTATATTACTGTAACCGCGTTAAACTATGATTTGACTAATCACGAACATCTCGATATGCTCGATAGTAAACTGAAAAGAATGTAGAAGAAAGAATGTAGGATGCATAAGAAAGAAGTTTTTCATTCTACCCTCTGTGTTTTGACAGGAATTACGTATGGCCCCAAAAAGCAGAACTTCGCAGCAGTCGCAAATTTGTATAGTTACCGTTACCGGCAGAGATAAAGTTGGAATTATTGCACGGCTTGCCACAGCAATGGCAAAGGCAAATATCAATATCATCGACGTACAGCAGAGAATAATGGAGGATTATTTTGTAATGACAATGGCGTGCGACCTGGCCAGGACTACCGCGAGTATGGAACAGCTCCAAAGGAAATTCCAGAAAATCGGCTCGGAAATGAAACTCACGATAACCTTCCAGCATGAGAATATCTTCAAGATGATGCACCGTGTTTAAGGGCGTAATTTATGAAGACTGAAACGTTTCACGAGATACGCTTCACGAAATACGCTTAACAGAGACAACCGATGAGAATAGCAGTAGAAGAAGTTTTTGAAACGGTAAGGATGACTATCGAGCAGCATTTCGATATCAGAACCGTTACGCTTGGTATAAATCTGAAGGACTGCATCGACCGCAATTTAACTGCTATGCGGCGGAGAATAAAAAAACGCATAGTTGAGAAAGGCTCGCAACTCAATAAATTCGCCGACCAGATACAGGCCAAATACGGCATACCGATTACCAATCGCAGAATAGCCGTAACGCCCGTTGCGCTGCTGCTTGAGCCTCTGCCGAAGCGCATTTCATCGGCGGTAAGCATCGCAAAAACGCTTGATGAAGCGGCCGGTTCGGCAGGAATAAATTTTATTGGCGGATTCGGTGCACACGTCCAGAAGGGTATGACCGCCGCGGATGAAAATCTTATAAATGCCGTTCCGCAGGCCCTTTCGCAGACTAATCGCGTATGCGGGTTTCTGAATCTTGCATCGAGCAGGGCGGGAATGAATATGACGGCCGTTGAAATGTTCGGACATACTTTGCTTGAGCTGGCTCATCGCAGCAAAAACGGCATAGGCTGTGCAAAAATTGCTGTCTTTGCAAATGTGCCGGAAGATAATCCGTTTATGGCCGGAGCTCATCACGGCGTCGGCGAGCCGGATTTTTCGCTCAACATCGGAATAAGCGGACCGGGCGTTGTCCGCGATGTGGTTTTAAATAATCCCGAATGCGACCTTACGGAATTAAGCGAGGTTATCAAGCGGACTGTTTTTAAAATCACGCGGGCAGGAGAACTGATTGGGCGCGAAATTGCAAAGCTGATGAAAGTGCCTTTCGGCATAGTTGATATTTCGCTGGCTTCAACCACTGCCCGGGGCGATTCCGTTGCCGAGATTATCGAGGCTATGGGCGTTTCCAGTATGGGCAGACCCGGCTCGACAGCAGCTCTTGCAATGTTAATGGATGCCGTAAAAAAAGGCGGTGCAATGGCAAGCGGCAATGTCGGCGGCCTTAGCGGCACATTTATTCCCGTAAGCGAGGATTCCGGTATGATAAGGGCCGTTAGAGCAGGAGCGCTTTCGCTTGATAAACTTGAAGCTCTGACCAGCGTATGTTCGGTTGGGCTTGATATGTTTGCCGTGCCGGGCAGCACGCCGGCTGATGTATTGAGCGCAATAATCGCCGACGAACTGGCGATTGGCGTTGTGAATAACAAGACGACTTCCGTAAGGGTGATACCTGTGCCTGGCAAAAAAGCGGGTGATATTGTTCACTTTGGCGGCCTGCTCGGCAGCGCGCCGATTATGAAAGTGCCGGGATTGGCAAGTCCGAATTTTATAAAACGCAAAGGCCGAATCCCCGCCGGTATACAGGCGCTGAGAAATTAATTATAAAACAGCAGCTTATACTTGATTTACAGTAAATTTATGGTAAACTGTTGTGGATTCGATTGCAATAGGAGGTATTATGGTACGTGAACTCATTTTAAGGGCAATCTGCTTTATTGTGCTGATATCGGGGATGTCTGTTTCTGCCGGTAACCACTGGACAGAACCTCGGCTGGTAACCGAGATTTCTGGTGATTTTAATACGATATCACCGTTCTTGAGTTTTGACGGCAAGTCTTTGTATTTTGGTGCTGATAAATACCATCGTGATACTTATCTTTTTTATGTTGCAACAAGGCCGCAGTCTGACGGACCATTCGTCTCGGTTGTGGAATTATCCCAGCTAAATGATGCCAATGCATATTCATTTATACGGCCGGATGGTCGTGTTGTTTATCGTGGCCCGTCATCTCCAATAACAAATGTATGGGTCTCTGCCGACAATTTAAGGATATATTATACGACATCTTATGATATCCGTAGCACCACAGTTTATTGCTCTGAAAGAACAGATATATCGCAAGCCTGGGGGCGATCAAACAGAGCGGTATATACCGATTCAAATTATTATAAATTTAAGCGGGGCAGATGCGGTTTTAGTCTAACCACGGATGAGTTATCGCTGGTTTTTACCATGCTACGAGATTCGCGTGCACCGTCATCAGATGCTATTTTTACCGTGCAAAGAGAAAGTATCGATGAGAATTTTGGCTCGCCATATCTTTTAGATGATGTAAATTCGGAATTTGCAGATTTAGATCCATTTATAATGCCGAACGGCCTGACAATCTATTTTGTGTCTGCCGGAAACAATGGTTTTAAGATTTTTCGTGCAGACAGGCCGACGAAGGCCGATCCGTTTGCAAATATGGAAATGATTTCTGATATTGGTGTACCCGGCTGTGATTTGCGATGTCCGGCTCTTAGCGCAGATGGCAATACCATATATTTTGAGGTTCAAAAAAATATAGATGGACGGCAGGTTAGCTCAAAAATATACTATTCCAGATTAATTCAAGATCCTGCCGAATTAGCCAAACATCTTATAAAGCATGCTGTTCTCGAAAAAGAAAATGCCGCTAATGCCCTTTCTGCCGCAATGGAGTTTGAGCGTCAGGCTATCCAGGAACTTCAGCAAATCAAATATGACCATCACCGCAATGTATTTCAAAAACGTTTGTTAAGAGCTAAAGTCTTTCTTACTACAGCGATGTTTAAACAGTGGCTTGCTGAAGAAGCCATAGAAAAGAGTTTGGAAGATCTTGACAAGGCGATGGCTTTCTAATATGACAGCGCTAATGGCCGTCTAATTTTTTCCTTTTTCGTTCATCTGTTCT
>DYLR01000098.1 GCA_020721975.1 Blastopirellula marina
GCGAAAGTCTTTTGGTTATTGGTAATTGAAAATTCTCTGGACATTCGGATTTGGTCATTGGTCATTAAATGGATGTTGTGTCATTGGTTGCCGGATATTTTAATTTCAGATATATTTGTTCAGCCTTTGCGGCAAAAATAAAATCGTTTCTGTGCAGGCCGTTTATTTTGTGCGTATATACGCAAAGCTGCACCCTGCCCCAGCCGAAGCTTATATCGGGATGATGGCCGAGCTGCTCGGCAAGTTCGCCGACCTTATTTACAAAATCCAGCGACTGGCGAAAATCTTTGAATTTGTATTTCCGTTCAAGGTGATGCTCATCAATCACCTGCCATTCGCCCGGCAGTTGTTTTGACAACGCTTCCAGTTCGGCGCCTTTAAGCGGCGGCACACCGCCCCGGCACGGCAGACATTTCTCATCTGTCAATGAACAGGTTTTTTGCTCATCCATTATTAATTTCTCGCAAAATTAAATTTTTACAGGACCGAAAACCGGCAAAGACCTGTCGGCCTGGTCGGTTATATTACAGTATGGCATTGTGCCGTAGCCGTATTGCAGCAACAAATTATGACTATTCTGTTCGCCAAATGCCGTTCTGACAATGGCCTTACTGCCTTTAAGGTCAACACGATATATCGTGTCGCAGAAACTGCCATCCGGATGCACAATGGCAAATCCCCATGGCGTGCCTTCGGCACGCAAAGCCCCGACAACATTTGTAAAAGACACCTCAAGATAAACTTCGCCTGTAAGTTTGTTTATAACTTTGCGAATTGATTTTAATTCAATGGGTTTCCTGAAATTTTTTGAACCGCTTTTCTGCGCAAACGCCGCCTGTGCCAGCCTTCTGCCGAGACGCTGCTGGTCTTTGCCGCTGATATGAATGGCATCATCCATCAAAAGGTCTATCGCGGGAACAACGGTTACATTTTTTATTTTCTTCTGTAAAAGTCTCTGCTGGTCCTGCACGGCATTCCAGCTTTTTTCATTTCTAAGCGCCTTGATATTATCACGCTCGCACAGGCACATTCTTGAAATTTGCACCAGCGTAATGGGCAGATTCGAATCATTGAAGTCGCGTCTAAAAGCGGCTATAAGTTTTTTCATTTTGAAGGTATAAAATTTATCGTTTCCATCGTTCGTATCCGAACAGCCCTGATACCAGATTACGCCGGCAACATTCGAGCCGTTTTTTATAAAACGTCTTACGGTTGCGCCATACAGACTCATGCCTTTTTGCTTTTTGAGTTTCGGGTCCCACTGGTCCATACTTGTACCGCCGTGAGCGCATGCGATAAGACCCTGCGGCACACCAGTGAGTTTGTGCATTTCAATTCCAAATGATACTCCCGGCCCGGCGCCGACATGTTTGGCACGCCTGACCGCAGTGCCTCCATTGATGGCTGTATGCACTGCATCGACGGCCTGACCGAGATTGTGAATCGGGTCTTTTGCCGTTGCCCAACGGTCGTACATATAAAATGCACGCACTGCCGGATTTGGTCTTGCGGCGTCCTTCAAATAACCAACGCCTTCCATATTTGACTGGCCGCCCAGAATCCACACATCACCCACGAGAATATCCCGGAAAATAATTTCCTGCTGTTTGCCGTTGTCTGCCGCAAACCGCAGAGTAATTTCGTAAGGTCCGCCGGCACGAATACCGGCGAGTGTAAATTCAAATCGTCCCTTGCCGAGCCTGCAAGTTTTTTTATAGTTCCATCCCGCAATAGTTTTGCCTCCTGAAGATACTTTGCAGTACAGCCGGCCGGAACTACCGGTTTTTCCGCTGACAATTGTCCGGCTGAGATTTTTTTTGTCACGCTGAAGAACCTGATGGTCAGCAAGTCCGTCGGTTATTTCAAACATAATAAAATTTCCTTAAAAAATTCACAGCATTATTATACCGGTGCGTTGTAGAAATAACAATATTGACAACGTTTCAAAATATATTTAAAATGTCGCCCTGTTGGGTCGTGTACGAGGAATCTGTTATGCAGCTGAGCGTAAAACGAGGCGATACAATCATAAACGAACTGCGGTTTTCCAGAGGCCCAATATATATTGGTCGTCAGATTGGCAGTCAGATTTTCCTGCCGGACCGGGCGGTTTCCAGACAACATACCGTTATTTATACCACAACCGAGGGCAAGTGGGTCGTTGAAGACCTTGACTCTGCCAATAAGACATATCTTAACGACAAGGCTATTCACAAATCAGAGCTTAACGAAGGCGATGTGATCCGCATTGCGGATTTCACAATTGATGTGCGGTTTGGCGACAGCCGCACCGGCGTCGCCGGCGCTGCGGTGAGTCTGGATGATACGCTGCACGCCACGCTGCACGAGCCGGAAGTTGTGCATCGCAGACTCGGCGCGGAAGACGCCCCGCTGATACGGATGGCCTCTCGCCGCAGCAGGGATTTTGCCTCTGCGATTACGCACATTACAAAATGCCGGGACCTCGACGACCTGCTGACTGTGCTGATTGATATCAGCTTTCGGCAGTTTTCAGCCGCAAATATATGGGTAGGATTTCGCAGTGAAACGCACGGGCCTATGAGTTTATGCAAAGGCAAAAGTCTTGCCGGCAGATTGATGCAGTTTGACGAACTGCCTTTGCGAAATCACATCAGCGAGGCGGTGGAGCATCGGCAGTATACTTTGATTCCGCGTCTGCCGCTGAAATCAGAGCAGTATAATATTCGCTCGGCTCTTGCGGCGCCGCTGATATTCGACGGCGACTGCTATGGCGTATTGTATTTTGATAATTCGCTCAACCACGAGCATTACGGCCTGAGCGATTTGGATTATCTGATGATTGTTTCTATTCACGCCGCTGCGATGCTGTGGAAACTGATTCACGGAAATAAATGATCTCCAGCAAAATAAATTGTAGTATTGGTATTTTGTCCCTGAATCCTTTTTTAGCCTGCCGGCCGGTCCGGCAGGTTTAAGATAAAAAATGTTCCGTCGTGCCGATAAATAAATCCCGTTAATAAATCGCGGGGCTAACGAAGAAAGATTTCAGATTTTAAAACAGTGTAAATCTGTCCAAACCTGTGTCTAAAAATAATCCGTTTTAATCAGTGCAAATCCGTGTCTAAAGCTCTTTCTTCCAATTATCACACTTTCGCGGCGTGATGCTCCGATTCCTCATCAATATCGGCGTGTTCGTCAACGTCATCATCGCCGGCGTCGTCCTGTAAATCCTTATATCCTGCTTCTGCATCGGCGGCCATCTGCTGCTGAATCTTCTCCCATTCCTCGATAGTCATAAGCACCTCGCGAGCCTGTGAGCCTTTATATTCGCCAAGAATTCCCGCCGCGGCCATCGTTTCAATCATCCTGCTTGCACGGGCGTAGCCTACGCCGAGTTTTCGCTGCAGCAGGGAAACGCTGCCTCGCTGCGTTTCAATAACAATCCGCACCGCATCATCAAATAAATCATCTTTTTCAAGCAGGCTGGTATCGACCGTATTAAGCTGCATAAGTTCGGGGTGAAACTGCGGCTCGGCAATTTCCTTTAGATATTTAATCACGCTGCGAACCTCGCTGTCGTCAACATAAGCTCCCTGTGCGCGCAAAAGCTCGCTGGTGCCGGGCTTGACAAACAACATATCGCCCTGCCCCAGCAGCGTTTCGGCGCCGTTCTGGTCGAGAACAATTCTGCTGTCCATTCTCGACGCGACACGAAAACTGATTCTGCACGGCATATTCGACTTAATCAAACCAGTTACGACCGTTGCCTGCGGACGCTGTGTGGCTAATATTAAATGAATGCCGATTGCCCGGCTCTTTTGTGCAAGTCTCACAATAAAAGCTTCAATTTCCTTGCCGCTGGTCATCATCATATCGGCAAGCTCGTCAACAATAATCACGATATACGGCAGTTTCTTGGGTATCTTGGCTTCCTCATCGGGGCTGCTTGGTTTGAGACGATTTATCAGTTCTTCAGTGCCGAGTGAATTATACGAAGAAATATTTCGCACGCCCGCCTCGGCCAGCAGTGCGTATCGTTCGTCCATTTTTGTAGTTGCCCATTCGAGAACCTTTTCGGCACGCGGCATTTCGGTCACAATCGGGGACATCAGATGCGGCACAGTGCTGAACTGCGCCATTTCAACCATCTTGGGGTCAATAAGTATCAGCTTAACTTCATCAGGCCGTTTGGTCATCATAATGCTTGTGATGATGCTGTTTATGCACACGCTTTTGCCTGAACCGGTCGTGCCGGCTATCAGCAAATGCGGCATTGACGCAAGATTCTCCACCAGGGCCTCGCCGGAAGAATCCTTGCCGAGAAAAAGCGGAATTTGCATTTTTTGATACCGTTCGCCCGCCCGCTGAATCAAATCTTTAAGCCGTACGGTTTCCTTTTGGCTGTTCGGCACTTCCACGCCTATCGTATGCTTGCCGGGAATCGGCGCAACAACTCGCACCGCACCGGCGCCAAGCGCACGTGCAATATCATTTGCAAGATTAGATATCTGGCTTACCTTAATGCCGGCAGCAAGCGAGATTTCAAACATAGTTATCGTCGGGCCCGGCTCGGAATCTACAACCTGAGCCTCTATACCGAACTCGCTAAGCACTTTTTCAAGGGCCGCACTTTTTGCCTTGATAACTTTTTCCTGAATGGATGCGTATCCGTACTCCGGGTCCATCAGCAAATCAAGCGTCGGCAGTTTATAATTGTCGTAAGGCGGTTCGATATAAGCGGCGGCAGGCGGCTCCTTAATCGCCGGAAGACCGAACGCAGTAGCCGAATTTATCGCACGAGCTTTTAAACGGACGGCATCTTCAGTTAATTCACGCTCGGCGATTTGTGATTCACCTTTGGATTTGTCCGTCTGTCCGGCAGCGGGTTCTTCATCATTACCTGTCTGCAAAGCAGCATTTGCCGCAGCTTCCGCAAGCTGTGTTTGTTTTTGTGCCCGGGCTTTAGCCTGGTCGGAGGCCTTTTTGGCTTTTTCCTCCTCGCGACGTTGAATTTCCTCTGCGGCCTGTGCTTCAACTTCGGCAATACTTAATTCTGTCTGGTCGGACTGAAATATTGCTTTCTGCTTTTCGCTGAGCTTTTTCCATATCTGTGAAAGGGCATCAGAACGCTGTGCCGCCTCTATTGCAGGTTTGCAGGCCGAAAAGGTCTTGAGCATGCCGAGTCCTGTAAGCTGAAGAGCCGCCAATACAAGACTGTCCGCCAGCAGAATCGCGCCGATAACCAGACTGCACAGCACGATAATTACTGCCCCCAATGTTGCAACGTATTTTTCCAGCAGCATTACTATCCCGATGCCGAGTATTCCGCCGTTTCCCATCGGGAATCCTTTTGCACTTACCGGCCAGACCATTCTGACCGCTGCCGAAAATGCGATGCTCAAAACGATACAGCCGAGAATCCGGAAAGCCGGCTGACTTATTTTTTTGTCAGAAAGCATATTTGTAAGCACAGCCGCAACGGTAATCGCCAGCACAAATATGCCCGGCCCGAAATAATACAACAGATAGTAAGCTGTGAATGCTCCCACCGGGCCGCACCAGTTCTTCACAGGGTCATTGTAAGGCCAGTAATAAGCACTTGGCGGGTCGGCAATATTGAAACTCAGACATGCAAATACCACAAATGCACATACGGCAATACCGATGCATTCCAGGGCAACAATGTAAAGTTTCCGCTCTCTATTAACGGCTTTCTTTGCCATAATTTTAGATAATACTCCACTTGTTTATATTAAATATAAAATGGCCGCGAATCCACACGAATTAACACGAATTATTATGGACACAGATTTTTTAGTTAGCCTGCCGATTTATTTTATCGACCAATGGTTTTATTAAACTGCAATTTACTATAAAATATTGTCGGATGTTTCTATGTAGCCGGAACAAAACCGGTTTTTGGGGGGGTCTAAAAGTCTATTCGGTTGACTTTTTGCCATAAGACTTTGTAAAATAAGCTCTTAACAGAATTTTTCAATAAAGCAGCGATATGATGAATAAAATTAACCGTATAATTATGTTTTTGGCGGGTGCTATACTTGTTTTTTCAACCATTATGAAAATCCAGGAAATGCTCACCCTGCCGATTAAGGCGCCGGGCTTTTGGGAATCGTGGGAGTTTTTCCTTATTCAGATACCCCTGGAAATGGGGCTGGGCATCTGGCTTATTTCAGGGTTGTTCCGCAAAGCTGCCTGGCTGCTGAGTATATTTGTATTTGCGGGTTTTATATGTGTTACCCTTACAAAAGCGATACTCGGATATGAGTCCTGCGGCTGTTTCGGCCAGTTTCACGTCAATCCATGGATTACGCTGCTGGCAATAGACGTGCCGTTTTTTCTGGCATTTTTAATTTTCAGACCCGACAAAAAATATAAACTTTTGCCGCCGCCGTGGCCAGGGCCTGTTCATTTCGGGACAACATTTGCAGTTTATGCGGCTTTTTTTGTGGTAATAATGCCGGTGCTGATATTCAATAAGGTCGAGGCTGAAAATATTGAACAGTGGGTTCGCCCTAAAATTGATGCAAACCTGCCGGCTGCGGCGGCAAATGATATAAATATGACCGCTATGACCACTGTCGAGCCGAACAAAATACCTGACATCGCTGCGGAAAAACCAACAGCGGCTGTGTGGCCTCTGCTCAAAAACATCGACGTTGCCGCGACAATCTCCCAGGGAATCTGGATTGTGTTTATGTATCATAACGATTGCCCGACCTGCACGGAG
>DYLR01000099.1 GCA_020721975.1 Blastopirellula marina
CCAAAGATTGTATATTCCTTACGCGAAATAACGGCCGTATCGGCTGTGCGATATATAAATGCAGGCCAAATCAGTGCCGAACCTGGCCGTTCTGGGATATTAATCTGAAAAATGAATTTGACTGGCAGACGGCTGCAATGAAATGTCCGGGAATCAATCGAGGCAAACTTTATACATTCGAGGAAATTGAAAAACTGCGTACACAAAAAACATGGCGGCAATAGGAAATGACCAATAACCAAATCCGAATGACCAGAGAATTTTCAATTACCAATATCTAAAAGAATTTCGCCGGAATATTGGTCATTGAAAAATTTGGGTATTCTCCGGGCATTGGGAAATTGGGAATTAAATTGGATGTTGTGTTATTGGATATTAATACAAACACAATGACATTTGAAGGCTCAAAAAATGTTGTAGTGGGTATTAGCGAAATTTATAAACGGATTGATTCTGTCATAAGCAGACATAATCCGCAGTGTTCAAAGTGCGGAAATTGCTGCGACTTTGAATCATTCGGGCATAAACTTTATGTTTCCACGCCTGAAGTGATTTATTTCAGGCGTCATTTCAAAGGGCCTTATCGCAAAATGACACGGCAAATCTGCCCATATCTTGAAAACGGCAAATGTGCTGTTCACAACTGCCGTTTTGCAGGCTGCCGTATATTTTTCTGCAAGGCCGACGCAAAATGGCAAAATGAACTTTCAGAGCAGATTATAAAGGAATTAAAATTACTGTGCGAACAAAATGAAATACCCTGGCAGTATGTGGAATTACAGGCTGCATTAGAGGCAGCTATCGCAGAGAAGGAGTTTTAAACACTGTTTTTTTGACGGCCACGAATTAACACGAATAGACACGAATTATTACCAAATTTCGATTTCAAGTTCTAATTCTACGCTGAAAACTTCCATTACTTTTTTTCTGATGCGGTCTATCAGCCGGATGACGTCTGCGCTGGTGCAGCCGTCTTTGGCTATTATGAAATTGGCGTGTTTTTCGCTCACCATAGCTCCGCCTTCGGTTTGCCCCTTCAGGCCGGCCCTGTCGATGAGAGCGCCGGCGCTCATACCGCGAGGATTCTTGAAAATGCAGCCTGCGTTTCGGGTGTTCAGCGGCTGAGTATTCTTTTTATATATCCAAACCTCCTTTACCGTTCGCAAAAGCTGCTGGGGGTCGGCTTCGACAAACCGCATTTTCGCTTCGAGGATAAATTTCGCGGTTATATTGCTGCATCGGTAATCAAAAACCAGTTCAGGCTTTGATTTTTCAAATACTCTGCCGGAGCTGTCCATCAGAGTAACTGATTCGATACACGCACCGATATCGCCGAAATTGCCGCCTGCATTCATATAAACCGCTCCGCCAACAGAGCCGGGAATGCCCGCCAGCGGTTCAAGTCCGCCAAGCCCTTTTTTAACGCAATCCCGCATAAGTGCGCCGAGGTCAGCACCGGCACAGGCGGTCATTACCAGACCATCAAGCCGGGTGGAAGTTAATTCATCGCCGCCAAGTTTTATAACTGCGCCTTTCACGCCGTTGTCGCTTACCAGGAGATTTGAGCCGAAGCCCAGCACACGCATCGGCAGATTATTTTCATTACATCTTACAACCACCGTGCGAAGCTGTTCGACGGTGGCCGGCTGAATGAAATACTCCGCCCGTCCGCCCAGCCCGAACCAGGTCTGGCTGTTGAGCTGATAATCAGTTTGAACGATTTGTTCCAAGCCACTGAATATATTCATCCGCTACCTTCCAGATATCTCCGGCGCCCATAGTAACGACAAGGTCGCCGGGCCTTGCATTGTTTTTCAAATATTCGCAGATTCCGCTGAAACTGTCAATAAATATTGCCGAAGAACTGTTTTGACAGATTTTATCGACCAGTTTTTGCGCGTTGACGGCCTGTTTGGAGGCCTCGCTGTCGCGTACGAAGTAAATTTCAGGCACGATGGTCAAATCGGCACAGGTGAAACTGCCCGCAAAGTCATCCAGCAGGAATCTTGTCCGGCTGTACTGGTGCGGCTGGAAGATGCAGATTATTCTTGCGGGGTTGAAACGCTGGCGCAGAGCCTTTAGCGAGGCGCGTATTTCCGTAGGATGATGGGCATAGTCGTCGCAGATATTGATGCCGTTTATATTGGCCTTGAGCATCATTCGGCGGTCCATTCCGGTAAAGTCGCCTATACGAGCAAGCACAAGCTGCGGTTCCAGGCCGCACTGAATCGCCGCAGCACAGACGGCAAGAGCGTTATAAACATTGTGCTTGCCTGCGAGTCTGATTTTGGCCGAACCAACACAATTATCGTGATGGAATAAGTCAAAGCTGCTCAATGCCGAGCCGAGATTTATATTTTGTGCCGAGTAGTCGCAGTCGTAATCCATACCGATTGTTATAATTTGAGCCGGAGTCTGCGAAAGTCTTGCAGCCCGCATGGCGTTGGGGTCGTGTGCGTTGACCAGTAATGAGCCGTCGCTGCGAACCCCGGCGGCAAACTCGGCGAAGGCCTCGACAATTTCGTTTTCGTCGCGATAATAGTCCAGGTGGTCGGCCTCGATATTCAGAATTACGCCTGTTTTGGGGCGTAAATTCAAGAAACTGCGGTCATATTCGCAGGCCTCGGCGATGAATATCGAGCTTTGTCCGTAGCCCGATGAATCGCCGAGCTGAATTATATCGGCTCCGATTACGAAATTGGGGGAATAGCCGCTTTGATGCAGCAGATAAGTAAGCCAGCCGCAGGTAGTGCTTTTGCCGTGTGTGCCGGATATAGCCACGCCGTCATAGCGGTCCATTATTTCTCCGAGCATAGCGGCATATTTAAATATTTTCAGCCCGCGTTTTTTAGCCTCAAGCAATTCGGGGTTATCGTCTTTTATTGCAGCCGATACTACGACAATATCGGTCATCGCAGGGATTCGTTCGCTGTGGCCGATATTTATTTTGGCGCCTCTGCTGCACAGTTCGCGGATAATCGTGCTGTTGTTCATATCCGAGCCGCTCACCTGCGCCCCGTCGTGCAGCATCAGCTTTGCAAGGCCGGACATACCGATACCGCCTGCGCCGATAAAATGAAAATGCCCGGTCATCGGTTTCGGCCTGTGCGAGGCTCTCAAGACAGCCGGTCGGGCAATTTTGTCGGTTTGTGTTGATTTATTGTATAATTCAGTATTATTCACATCAAACACCCGGCAGTTCCAGCGTTCGCACCGGCGGCGTCAGGTCAATATATCTGCCCTTTCCGGCAGCCCGCAGCTGCAATGTGCCAAGTTCCTTAAAAGTATTGTAAAGCAGCGTAAGTTTTTCCTTGTCAGTGGCTTCAAGATTCCACTGATACATTCCTATTTCCGCGCCCCAGTAAATTTCCGTGCCGTCCCTTGCATAAATTACAATATGAGGGCGCTTTTTATCTTTTCGCCCGTCGAAATTGCCGACATCAATTGCTGCAAGTTCCCGCAGCAGCGGGCTGTTGGGGCAGACCTTTTCATCCATCCCTGCAAAAATTTTTATCAGCTCCACCGCCGCGGCAATATCGTTTTTGGCCCAGCTAAAACCTATCTGCCGGGCGTCCGGCGCTGCCGATATTCCTTCAATACGAACTATCGGCAACCTTGGCAGATCAACATATTCCAGTAATATCATCTGTTCGTCAAGCAGAAATTTGCCGTTCTGCGACTCAATCATCGCTATCGGCCTTCGATAGCCGCTGTAGACTTCCACGGCATCATAAGCGGTTCTTACGCGGACGTTCAGCAGCCAGGGACATGAGTTTATGTTTTGTGCGACCATTTTGGCGACATTTTCGTCGATAACGAGGTCCTTCCCGGCAGCGGCGAATATTTTCTTTTGCAGTTCATCGCTCACCCAGTCCGGCACACCGACAAGCTCAATTTTCGCTATTCTTATATCCTCACCCGCCGAACTTTTGACGTAACGGTCGAGAAAAACAAATCCTACACCAAGTCCGACAAACAAAAACATGAACGCAAACAGAACCGCGGTTGTCTGTAAAGCCTGTTTGCGGCTTTGCTGTTCAGCCCTGGTGAGCTTTTTTTTAGTACTCGAACCAAACCAGCTTATGCGTTTTTTAGCCATTTAACGTTTTAACTATTTCAGATTTTGAATTTCTTTGCATTGCAAGGTTAATAATATTCATACACAAATCGGTCATGGACATACCGACTTTTGCAGCGGCCATGGGCAGCAGCGAATGCTTCGTAAAGCCGGGTATGCTGTTTATTTCCAGCAGATACGGCACATTATGCTCGTCAAGAATGAAATCAACCCTGCCGAAATCCCGGCAATCAATGGCATCAAAGCCCCTTAATGCTGCCTGGTGAATATTTTCAATAACGTCCGAATCGGCGATAGTATCAAACAGATATTCCGTCGCATCGTCAATATATTTTGCGTGATAATCATAAAACGCAGCTTTAGGGCGTATCTCAATTATCGGCAGAGTCTGCCTGCCGACTATACCGACGGTTATCTCCCTGCCGCAAATGAATTTTTCAATAATGCAACTGCCGTGGGCGGCAAAACAATGCTGTGCTTTTTCAATTGCATTTTTTATGCCGTCAACAATTTCCACCCCGACACTGCTGCCCTGACTGACAGGCTTGACGACAAATCTACTGCCGAAAGTCTTCAGTTCTTCGAGAATTTTGTTTTTTGCGGCAGGATAGAATTCCGCCGTTGGCGGCACAGCAAGTCCGGCATTGGCAAATAATTTGCGTGAAGCGGTCTTGTTCATTGCCAATCCGCAGGATATCGGACCTGAGCCGGTATAAACGACCTTCTTTTTCTCACAGAGCAGTTGAAGCTGACCATCCTCGCCGAATTCGCCGTGCAGAGCGATGAAAAATACGTCAATATCCCGCCTGTCAAGGATATCAAGGTTATTCATTTGCAAATCTACGGGTATGATTTCATGGCCGGCATTTTCCAGCGCAGAGGCTACTGCTGAGCCGCTTTGCAGACTTACCTGCCGTTCCGCACTGTTCCAGCCCATAAGAACAGCAATTTTTAAATACTCTTTTACCATCCGGTATAATTTTATATGAAATATTGCGAAAACAGGAACACAGGAGTATACTTCGGGTCTTAATTTTAAATCGTCAATGAATTTACAGGTTTTTATGGCTCAGAACAACAAAAAACCGGCTGAAAATCCGACATTTCATCACAGCAGTATGGCAGCTTCGGTTGCAAACACCTTCGAATGGCTGATAACGGCCTTTGTGCTGGCGTTTATTTTTCGTGCGTTTGTGCTTGAGGCCTTCCGTATTCCTACCGGCTCTATGGCAGAGACTCTCAACGGTGATTATTACCGCATTCGATGCACCCAGTGCGGATATCGGTATGACTACGGCCACGATATGCAGCGGCGAGACCAGCAGCGCCTGGCCGACGGCAAGGTGGTACTCAATCCCGTGCCGCGATGTCCAAGCTGCGGCAATTATGAACAGCCTGGTACTGCAGTGCATAAGTCTAATGGCGACAGGATCTTAGTACTGAAGTGTATTTATCAGTTCACTGAGCCGAAACGCTGGGATGTGGTGGTTTTCAAAAATCCTACCGAACCTTATATCAATTATATTAAGCGAATGATAGCCGGGCCGGGCGAAACGGTTGAAATTGTTGACGGCGATATTTACATCAACGGCACGATTGCCCGTAAGCCGAAAATGGTTCAGGAAGAAATGTGGATGCCGATATACCTTAACGATTACCAGCCTGCAAGGCCGGAAGATACAAGGTTCAATTCGCATAGTTTCAGACAGCCCTTCCGAAATGCTCAGGGCTCCGGCTGGACATTCGACCGCGATAAGCCGACGGTTTTCAGACTTGAATCGCAGGATTCAAGTATAAATATGATGTATTATGTCCACAGCAGGGAGAACAATGGCGGAAACGACTTCAAGGCAGCTTACGCCTACGGCAGTCCGGAGTTTTTTGAACGGCTGCCCTATTGCAGCGACCTGATGATACGGTTTGGATGTATAATCGGCGAAAAGTCGATGCTCGGCGCCGGTTTGGGGAAATACGGCATATTCTACAGAGGAGTACTTGCAGATGCCAATCAGCCCGGCAGAAAAAAAATGGTTATTCAGCAGTCCCTTGGCGAAAATGATGAATATATTACCCTGGCACAACAGGAGATTGACAGCCCCAAAGCCGGAGAATTGACGGATTTCGAGTTTGCCAACGTTGACCATCTTTTGATTTTCAAAATCGGCAGCGAAAAACTCACTTTCGATTTGGGCGACAAAAAGGACTCTCTCGATACATCCAAAAGACTCATTTCGCCGCAGGTGTATGTAATGGGTAGCGGAAATCTCGAGTTGCGGCATTTGGGACTGTACCGCGATACGCATTACCTCGACAGTCCAATTGGGGCAAGAAGCGACGAAAGCAATGGCGGCGAAGGGCATCCGTTCACTCTTGAAAAGGACCAGTTTTTCGTACTCGGCGATAACAGCCCGGGCAGCTTTGACTGCCGGGCCTGGCAGGCTATGGGGCTTGGCAATAACGGCACAAAATACCGCGCAGGTACTGTGCCGAGAGATTATCTTGTAGGCAAGGCGTTTTATGTATATTGGCCCAGCGGCTTCAGATTGCCCGGACCTTTTAGCAAAACAGCTATTGTGCCGAACGTGGGCAAAATGCGGTTTATCTACGGCGGCGGCTAAACGGGGAAAGATTTTAG
>DYLR01000100.1 GCA_020721975.1 Blastopirellula marina
TGCTGCGAGCCTTGTCGGCAACATAAAAACGCTCGAATATTCTGCCGATGTGTTCCGAAGCAATGCCAAAACCATTATCGGTTATCCGAATTTCAATATTTCCGTTAGCCCCGGCGGCACAAATGGAAATTTCTTTCTCCGCATCGCTGTATTTAATTGCATTGTCAATCAGATTAACGATTGCCTGTTCCAAAAGCAGAGCGTTTATCGGAGCAGCAAGATTATCATCGCATTCTACCTTAATCTGCATTTGTTTTTCGGCGGCCTTTATCTGGCAGGCCGAAACGGCTGACTGAAGCACTTCCTTTATAAGACCCCTGTTGAGTTCCATCCGGCCTGTTTCGGATTCCTGTTCAATACGCGACAGGCTTAAAATATCCTCTATAATCGCATTTAGACGATTTGTCTGCCGGACTATTATATCAAGAAATTTGCGTGCATCCTGCGGATTATCAACCGCCCCGTCAAGCAAAGTCTCAACAAAACCCTTGATTGACGTTATCGGGGTTTTCAGCTCATGTGAAACATTTGAAACAAATTCGCGACGAATATTTTCGAGCCTGTGAATGCGCGTAATATCATTGAAAACAATTACAACACCTTTGCCGCCGGTTTTCTGCAATGATACACAATGAACCTGCACATACCTCGGCGACTCGGCATAAATCATTATATCCTTTTCAGCAGTCTGCCCCGTCTTCATCACAGATTCGACGAGTTCCTGCAGTTCGATATTGCGAATCAGTATCACCGTGTTTTGTCCTGCGGCGCCGACAGGGTCGATTCCAAGCAGATTTGCCGCGGCGTTATTTATGGTCTTAATTTGCTGCTGTTCATCCACGACAAGCACACCCTCGACCATACTTGAAAGCACAGCCTTCAGCTCGTTACGCTGCAATTCAATTGTTTTAATCCGCTCTTCAAGACTTATTGCCATTGCATTCAGCGTCTCAGCCAGTTCCCCGGGCTCCCGCAAGTCAGGCACAGGAATATGAATTTTAAAGTCGCCCGCAGCAAAGCGTTTGGCTCCTTCGGTCATTTTACCGAACGTACTGCTTACTTTGTGCGCCAGCATCAAACTTAATACCGCGGCGATTACAGCCGTTGCGGCTGCGACAAGAATTAAATGGGAATAAACGCCCTTTATTTCATTGCCCAGTCTGCCTGCCGGACTTGCAGCACGTAAAACAGCTATTATTTTACCGTCATGTTTTATGCCAATGGCTGCATATATCATTTCTATACCGAGAGTCGGACTGATTCTGCGGCTTGTTCCAATCCGGCCGTGTAATGCCTGTTTTATCTCGGTTCTGTCGGCGTGATTTTCCATCTGAAGCGGGCTCTTTTCGCTGTCGGCAATCACTTTCCCATCCGGCAAAATCAGCGTAAAACGCCTGCCGGCCGCAATTGACGCCTTTTTTATGATTTCAGCAACAGAATCAAAATTGCCGTTTGAAACATCCTGTTTGAGCAAATCGGATAAAATGTTGATGCTTCTTACCAGATTTTCTGTTTCATTTTTTATTTTAACGTTGCGCAGCATAACCGAAGAATAAACGCCTACCGCTGAAAGCGAAAGAATTATCAAAAGCAGATATGCCGGATATAACTGCCAAAGCAGCCTCTTACGAGCCATTTTTAATCCCTGAATTTATAGCCGACGCTGCGAACGGTTTCGATGTGCCTGCCCGCAGAGCCGAGTTTTTTCCGCAGTGAAACTATTTGCACATCGACAGAACGGTCGGTTACAGGATAATCGCTGCCGCGGATTGCGTCAACAATCTGGTATCGGCTGAAAACTACTCCGGGGCGTCCGGCAAGCGTCTGTAAAATGCGGAACTCTGTGAATGTAAGGTCGATTTGCCTGCCCTTTACGCTGACTTCATGACGCATAGGGTCTATAACTATATCGTTCAGCTTGATAACAGTCTGGTCTTCAGTTACGGCAGAAGTCCTTCGGCGAAGTATTGTCTTTACACGACTTACAAGCACCCGCGGACTAAACGGCTTTACGACATAATCGTCCGCTCCAACCTCAAGCCCGGTAACAATATCCGACTCCTCGCTTTTTGCGGTAAGCATAATAATCGGAATCCTGGCGGTTTTGTTGTCGGCCCTGAGCATTTTGCACACTTCAAGGCCGTCCAGACCCGGCAGCATCAGGTCAAGTATTATAAGTTCCGGCAGTTTTGAACGTGCTTTTGAAATCGCATCTTCGCCGCTTAATGAGGTAATCGTCTGGTAGCCCTCACGCGAAAGATTATATCGCACCAGCTCGACAATATCCTGCTCATCATCAACTATCAAAATTTTTTCTTTGGGCATATTTTTTTTAGAGACTCTCAATAAAGTAATTCGGGCAATTGCATAATAAACTGCCTTATTTCATCCCGCACGCGCCGGTAGCAATCCAGCCGGGCTTGTTCATCCTGCATTGCAGCAGCAAGTCTCGGCGGGTCGTCAAAGCCGGCGTGAAAAACCCGGGTCTTGGCCGGGAATACCGGGCAACGCTCATTCGCATCACCGCAAAGCGTTATAACATAATCAAATTGAATATTCCGCAGTTCGTCAAGATGTTTTGATCGCTGTTTGCTGATATCAACGCCGGACTCGGCCATAACCTTCACCGCAAACGGGTCAAGACCTTTGGCTTCCAGCCCGGCTGAATACGGCTCAAGAACATTGCCGTTAAGATGCCTGCACCAGCCTTCAGCCATCTGCGAACGACACGAATTGCCGGTACATAAAAATAAAATCTTCATAATATAATCATATATTCTGTAAAGGGAATATTACATAGTGTAAAAAACCGCGATTCAGCAAATGTTATAATAATGTTAGATTTGTGTTAAGATTTTTTTGAAAACATAACCTCTTGTATGCAAACGAGTTAAGCATATTAACCCCGCTAAAGTGTTACAAATATTCAAAACAAAAATCCAAAATGCTCGAACTCTTCGTTTTGGTTATTCTGATTTGAAATTTTGAATTTGTTTCGTATTTCGGATTTCGTGTTTTGAATTTTTTATTGGATGTTGGATTTTTATATTCTCTCTACCATATCCCCTAAACCCTAATTGTGAAACAGGTTATATAATTTTTCAAACCGTTAATTGTGCTGTAGTATTAATATTATAGGGCGTAAGACTTCGTAATAATCTAAAAATCGATAAAACCTGCTGTCAGCGTTAAAAGCTCATTCTGATATGTCGATAAATCAATAAACATACAGAGTTTTTATGCACTATGGAAACGGCAGGACAAAATATAACAAGAAAAGTACTCGCCATTGACGACAATCAGACCAATCTGATTTTGCTTAAGGCGCATCTGAAAAATATGGGACTTGAGACCATTATCGCCGAGAACGCCCAGGATGGTATAAAACTCGCCATAAAGGAAAAGCCCGACCTGATACTGCTGGATGTGATGATGCCGGACATAGACGGCTATGAAGCCTGTAAACTGCTCAAGGCAGATGCGCGGACAAACGCGATACCTGTTATTTTCGTGTCAGCCAAAACAGAGGTTACCGATAAAATCAAGGGACTGGAACTGGGGGCAGTGGATTACGTCGCCAAGCCTTTCGACAAGGGCGAACTTAAGGCCAGAATAGGTATCGTGCTGAAAATGACCTCATTGCAGGAAAAACTGCTCAGCCTTGCCAATACGGACGAATTAACGGGATTGTACAACCGCCGGTCGTTTTTTGAACAGCTCGACAGGGAATTACGGCAGGCCAGATTAAAAGGCGGAACGCTGGGAATTCTGATGTTTGACCTCGACCATTTCAAAGATGTAAACGACACTTACGGTCATCCGACGGGCGATTATGTATTAAAGGAATTTGCCGGGCTTTTGCAAAATAATATATATCCGCTTGATATCCCTGCCAGATACGGCGGCGAGGAGTTTATAACAATCATGCCGGACACGGATAAGGAAAAGGCAATGCAGGCTGCCGAAAAACTTCGCAAACTCGTTGAAGAACACCTTTGGCAGTTTGAGAACAAAACGATACGGATTACAAGCAGTGTCGGTGTGTCAACAACAGGGGCTTTTATTATGTCCGATTCGCTGGAGCTGGTTAAAAGAGCCGACACGGCCTTGTATGCCGCAAAAAACAGCGGCAGAAATCGGATAGTATGCTGGGATGATATTGAAGGCACACAAATCGGCAAGGTTCAGGTGTCCACACATAATTACGACCAGCTGCACGCAAAACTTACATCGCTAAGCAACCAGATACGCAGCCAGACCGTCGGAACAATCAGCGCGTTTTATCGGGCGATGGAAGTCAAAGACCCTCACCTTGCCTGCCATTCCGAGAACACACAGATATATGCCACTGCAATTGCCGAGGAAATGAAACTGCCGGGCAATCTGACGGAGCAGATTCGCACCGCCGCACTGCTGCATGACCTGGGCAAGTTGAGCATTCCCAACGAGATTCTTGTCAAAGCCGGCAAACTCACGGAAAAGGAGTTGCTTGTTATCAGGCGCCATCCGGCAGCAGCGGCTGTAATACTTGAGCCAATCGGCATATTTGAACACGAGGCAAGGATAATTCGTCATCATCTTGAGCGATTCGACGGTACAGGATACCCCGACGGCCTTATCGGCAGAGAGATAAACATCGGCGCCCGTGTACTGGCTGTGGCAAATCTTTTCGATGTGCTTACCAGTAATTACGCCCACCGCAATGCACAGAATTTCGAGGCGGCGCTGGATGAGATTAAGAAAAACAGCGGCACACAGTTTGACCCTGAAGTAGTTGAGGCATTTTTAAACGCCGCCGAAAAGCACCGCTGCGACTGGCCGCTCAGCAGCCGTCCCACACTAAAATCCAAAGAAGGAACATCAGAACTAATCAACGCTGTTGTGGCCTGATTTGTAATATGGAAACGGAACAGCCTAAAAATCCGAAATACGAAACAAATTCAAAATCTTAAATTAGAATAACCAAAACAAGGACTGGGGTGTTTTAGGTTTTTGTTTTGAACATTTTAGTTTTGAATATTCGATATTTTTTCGGATTTCGATATTCGGATTTCGGACTTAAATCCTTATATTGTAAAAAATTAGATTACAATAGCTAAAGGCAATATAGCGTAGTAGAATAAATTTCACCTGGCTATGAGTTTTTTTGCCCCGCTGCTGTAAACAGGCTCTTTGGGGTTGGCGGCGGTAATAATTATTGCATCAGTATCCTTTAACGTTTCAATTAGTGCAAGCCCCTTTTCAAGCCCCATTACGCTCACCGCCGTTGCCAGAGCATCCGCGGCTATACCGGTCGGCGCTATTATGGTAACACTTATAAGCGAATCAGCCCCTTCGGCTGAATTAGGATCGATAATATGGCTCGTTCTTTTTCCTTTGACGGTAACAAATTTTCGGTAATTGCCGCTGGTAGTTACGGCCTGGTTTTGCAGCAGCAGCGTCGAAAGAATATTCTGGTCATCAGGATTATCCGAAAGCCTCTGCGGGTCCTGAACACCGATAGTCCAGCGGAGCATTGGTTTGGGCGGAGCGCCGAAACATATTACATCGCCGCCGATATCAATCATTCCGCCTATAACCCCGGCTTTTTGCATTGCCTCGACTGCACGGTCGAGTGCGTAGCCGGTTGCTATTGCTCCGAGGTCAAGCCGCATCCCTTCACAGGCCAGGGCAATTGTCCGTTTATTAGGGTCAAGAATTATTTTTTCATAACCGATTTTCTGTTTAACCGCCGCAATCGTGTTTGCGTCGGGATGGGTATTGGTTTCTTCAGCCTGTTTCCACATTTGTGTAAGCGGCCCGATTGTAATATCAAAAGCTCCGTCCGTGAGTTTACTGTAATAAACAGACTGGTCTATTACTTCATACAGGGATTTGCTTACGTGAACAGGGGCAATATGGCCTGTGGCGTTAATCTTATTCAGTTCGCTTTGCGGCTGATAAATACTCATAATCCCCTCGAGCTGCTCGACAACGTCAAACGCGCTGCTCATTGCCTCCTGAGCCTTTTGCTCATCCATTGCAACGACGACGATTCTGGCCGTTGTACCCATAACCAGACGGTATCCGCTCTGGGCGGCGATGCGGTCTTCCGGCCAGGGCGATTTCACACGGCCTCGAACCCACAATGCCGCGACTACCAAAACCAGGCCGAACATTATTTCGACAGATATTCTTTTGTTTACGGGCTTCATAGCCGCGATTATCGGCGCATTTACAAAATTTATCAACTGTAATTTATCGCATCAGTCGTTTATAATAATGTAATGCATCAAAATAAACCCCGAATAATTTCAGATGTCGTGGAAAGCAGATTCCTGCCGTTTGTCCGCAGGCCCGGACGATATATCGGCGGCGAGGTCAATCAGATTCGCAAAAACCTGACAAAGTGCGATTTTACCGTGGCAATGTGTTTCCCTGATACTTATGAGATTGGCATGAGCCATACGGGCTATGCGATAATTTACGACGTGCTGAACAGGATGGATAAGGTTGCCGCCGAGCGGGTCTTTTCGCCCTGGCTTGACGCGGAGAAGGTTATGCGGAACAACAATGTGCCGCTTTATACGCTTGAATCCACGGCAGCGGTAAAAGATTTCGACGTTATGGCGTTTAGTCTTACGAATGAACTTTGCTACACGAATGTTTTGCAAATGCTG
>DYLR01000101.1 GCA_020721975.1 Blastopirellula marina
CCAAATCCGAATGACCGGAGAATTTTCAATTACCAATAACCAAAAGGCTTTCGCCTGAATATTGGGTATTAAAATATTTGGGTATTCTCTGGTGTTTCTTTTTTTGTCAGCTCCGACGCCTGCCGTCGGGGTCAGATTTGCGCAAAGTCGCGATTACATTATATTGTTGACCCGCAGGACTCACCTGCGGGCTGACGGATACGCCGGCGCGGCGACGAATACACCGTCGTACCGACGGCGGCTAAACGAGGAAAGATTTTAGATTTTTGACTGAAAAGTTATTTGTGATTCCCAATAATTATCGGACCAACCATAAATTTCTCCAAAATTTCACAAATTACCTAAATTAACTAAAGAATTTTTTGTGTGTTCTCCGATAGGAAATTTAGCAGATTTGTTTATATTGCCCATTTTAACTTTAATGTAAAAAGTGTATTTTTCACAATGCTGGTTCAAAATTAACCTGGTTTTGGAGAATAAGGTTTATGGAAAACAACAATATGCTTGAAAAATATCTTAATTCATTACTGCTCGGCGACAGGCAGTCGGCAAGAAAAATTATAGCCGAGGCGATGCAGTGCGGCAGACCGGCAGTGAACGTTTACATGGATTTGATATGGCCGATTATGCTTGAAATTGACAAACTCAGCAGAGCCGACCGGATAACGCCTGCACAGGAACATTTGGCCAGCAGAATCAATCGAACAATTGTTGACCAGCTTCAAAACAAGCTGCCGCGTAAGGAGGCAAAAAACAAAAAGGTGGTTGTTTGCTCTGCGGACGGCGAAAATAATGAGCTTGGCGGGCAGATTATAGCGGATTTGTTTGAAAGCGACGGCTGGGATGTGAAATTTCTCGGCGGCGGAATGACCAGCGAAGATATTATGTCTTTTGTGCATGAGTTCAGGCCGCAATTCCTGGTGATATACGGCACAAAGCCGCAGCAGGCGCCAGCGATTCGGGCATTGATTGACAGGATACGCCAGATCAATGCAATTAGTGATATGAAGATAATGCTCAGCGGCGGGATATTTGCCAGAAATGAAGGGTTATGGGAAGAAATAGGTGCGGATATGTATGCTGAGACAGCTCCGGAAGCGGTGGAGCTTGCATGTGCCGGGGAAAAGTCCGCTGAAAAACCCAAACGCATGATAAACGCCCGCAAAAGACGAAAAGAAGAGCTGGAAAGAATCGCCTCAAAATAAGCGGATATCAGCACGGCGAACAGCAGTTAAACGGCGCCGAAAAACTGCTGCGTTATAAATGTGATCTGCCTGCTTGAAGTTGTTGAGATTATTGCTTATAATGCCTTGTGTTTTAAAGCAGGATTGATGTCTTATTTGAAAGGATTTAAGCAATGTCAACTGCTGATAATCTTAAGGAGGCTTTTGCCGGCGAAAGTCAGGCAAATCGCAAATATCTTGCCTTTGCGAAGAAAGCGCAAGCCGACGGTTATCCCCAGACAGCCAAACTTTTCCGGGCGGCCGCAGAAGCTGAAACGGTGCATGCCCACGCCCATTTGAAGGTTTTGGGCGGCATAGGCAGCACGATTGATAATCTTATGGCTGCCTCGCAGGGCGAGGCCCACGAGTTCAAAAATATGTACCCCGGCTTTGTTGAGGAAGCGAAAAAACAAGGCAATGCCGCAGCAGAACGCTCATTCAAATATGCCATGGCCGTGGAAAAAATACATCACGAACTTTAAAGCCTCTAACAAAATGAATCGTGGCACGGGCTTGGCGCCCGTGAATCACGGCCAGGATGGCCGTGCCACAGAAGACAAATTCATTTTGTTAGAGTCTCTTATAATAAGGCAATTGAATCACTCAAGGCAGGCAAAGATATTGCAGAGCGCAAAATTTTTGTGTGCGAAGTATGCGGCAATACGGTAATGGATAATGCTCCGGATTCATGCCCGATATGCGGTGCGGCAAAGATAAAGTTTGTGGAAATAAAATAAACCTTACGCAGTCACATTCAAATGCCTGAACGCGCGTATTGCATTTGCCAGACCGGGAGTAACTGCCGAGACAATCGCCAGTTCGTCCGGGCGAAACGGCAAAGCTGCCTGACGATATAACACAATAATCCCCACGGCAGGCCCCAGCCAGCTTATAGGCGCTGCCGCCATTGTAATTTGATTTAATGTGGCAGGGCTTACCGGCAAACCGCCTGCTACAAGGTCGTGCGGCAGGCAAACCCTGTTGGACTGACATATCTCTTCAATCAGCCTGGCATTAAACAACTCTGCCAGTTGAGCCTGGTCGATTTTTAAATCTTCGATGTTTTTTCTGTGCAGCTCGAACGCTTGTGCCCCCGCAAGAATGAATCCGAAATTTGTTTGCGGCATAAGCGATGTAATAAAATCGGCAGTTACGGAAAGTATATCGTTAAGCTGTGTCCGGCCGAGCAGCGCTTCATAAAGACTCGATGTGAAATTCAGTGTTTTGACGGTGTTTATGAAATGCTTATGTGCCTGCACCATATCGTTGCAGAGCATATCTATTTTGCCGGATTGAATTTTCCTAGCCTTGTTCAGGTTTTTAACAAGAAAACGAATTCTTCTTCTTCGGTTATCTTCCACAATCAATCTCCAGCCTTTTATAAGCTCATCAAAACCATTGACTGCTGACGATAATAATTTCGACATTGCGCAGGGATGGATTGAAGACGGATTAGATTTGCCAGGCAGGTCTCATAAAATGTGCGAATCGGACATGTTGAAGTTTGCAGGGTCGTTAAAGTCGGCATTACTCGGCATTTCGGCAAAGTATGCAGTGAGTTTTTCGGACGCAAAATCCGCCGGATTATCTGTCATGCCTTTTGTTTTTGTGCCTTGATAATTTGAGCAAGGGACCTTAAAGCCTGATTAACTGATGCCGGTGTTTTAAATATTTTGGCTACATCGGGGTCGAGCGGAACGATATTTGTGCCTTCTTTGTATTTTCCGGCATATTTGCCCCTGATACCTTTAGCAAAATCATATTCTTTTTTCATAGTAAATACCCGAACTAAATAAATTTGTTATCCCAACTCGTATTGTTTTCTCTCATTTCGTACGGCCCTGCGAGCGCTAATAATTCGTATAACATCATAACGGTCCGTATGCACAACCACAATAAGCCTGTTTCTGGCTGATGTTCCGATAGTAATAAATCTGTCTTCGCAGACTGAATGGGCAGGGTCCGGAATGGTCAGCGATAATGAATCCTCAAAAACGGTAGAGGCTTCCTCAAAAGTTATGCGATGCTTTCTTTTGTTCAACAAGGCTTTTTTATTGTGCCACTCAAACCTTAATGCCACGTTTATTCCTATATCTCCAGATACCGTTCAACCGTCGTATATTGTATCGTCGTAGTATAAATATGACAAACGAAAATTGAATGTTTTTATCAGATATGTTTTCTCGTTATGAAGTTCACTGAAGACATGAGGTAAATCTAAATGCCCCAATATCAGTCCTGTTCTGTTAGCCTGCTGGCTAATCCGGCAGGTTTCAAATCTTCTTATAAAAAGGCAAACCCCGCGGGCGATAAACCCGCGGGGCTGATGCCGTGCAATTGAGCCTTGGGCTGAAGCGCTCAATCAAGAAAGCATACGTCGTACTTAACACATCGTGCGTTGCAAAACTATCGATTAACAATCGTAATACAGATGAAATTCGTGCGGATGCGGCCGCAGAGAAATCTCGTCCAGTTCCTGATGCCGTTTCCAGTCAATCCAGGTGTCAATCAAATCCTGTGTAAATACATTGCCGGCCTTGAGGAATTCATGGTCTTTTTCAAGGGCATCGAGAGATTCAGCCAGCGAACCGGGCGTATGCCGATGCTTTGCAAGCTCTTCACGGCTCAGTTCGTAAATATTCTGGTCGAGCGGCTGGCCGGGGTCGATACGATTTTTAATTCCGTCAATCGCAGCCAGCAGAATTGCAGACCACGCTAAATAGCCGTTTGCACTCGGGTCCGGGCAGCGGAACTCAAGCCGTTTTGCCTTTGGACTTTCAGAATACATCGGAATACGCAGAGCAGCCGAGCGGTTTCGCGCACTCATAACCAGATTGACCGGCGCCTCAAAGCCCGGCACAAGGCGGCGATAGCTGTTGGTGGTCGGCGCACAGAAGGCAAGCAGAGCAGGAGCGTGTTTTAGAATGCCTCCGGCTGAATAAAGGCCGATTTCGCTCAGGCCAGCATAGCCGTTGCCGGCAAACAGCGGTTTGCCGTCTTTCCACAATGAAAAGTGCGTGTGCATACCGCTGCCGTTATCCTGGAATATCGGTTTCGGCATAAACGTTACGGTTTTGCTGTTTCTCTTTGCAACGTTTTTAATGATGTATTTGTACCACATAAACTGGTCGGCCATTGTGAGCAGGTCCTGGAATTTCATATCGATTTCACTCTGGCCGGCAGTGGCGACTTCGTGGTGATGTGCTTCTACGACAATACCGACTTTGCGAAGTTCATAAACCATTTCACTTCGCAAATTGTGATAGGTATCCGTCGGGCTTACGGGGAAATAGCCGCCCTTGAAACTGGGCTTGTAGCCAAGGTTCGGCTCTTCAAACCTTGCGGTATTCCATGCTCCCTCGACGGAATCGATTTTGTAATAGCCCGTGTGCTGATTCTGCTCATAGCGAACCTCGTCGAAAATGAAAAATTCAGGCTCAGGACCGATGTAGCATGTGTCGGCTATGCCGGTACTTTTTAGAAATTCAACGGCCTTGCGTGTAACATGACGGGGGCATCGGGTGTAATCCTCTTTTGTTACAGGGTCAACAATATTGGCGAGAACGCTAACAGTAGGTTTGTCGAAGAACGGGTCGAGCTTTGCCGTTGCGGGGTCCGGTATGGCGAGCATATCGGAAACATTGATTGCCTGCCAGCCGCGAATTGACGAACCATCAAAGCCCAGACCTTCCGTGAACGTGTTCTCATCGAGAATATCGATGGGATAACTGCAATGCTGCCATGTGCCGAGCATATCGACAAATTTCAGGTCAACCATTTCGGCATTGTGTTTTTTTGCAAACGCAAAAAAATCTTTTGGTGTCATAACTTCATCCCTTTCACTTACTTAAAATCAATATTTACATTCTATGTGCCCAATTGCACTTGATACACAATTATCTGTAAAACGGGTACAGGCACGCAACTGTCAGCCCCGATGCCTGTCATCGGGGGTCAACTTATCGTATAGCCGCGAATAACCGCATTATTGAGCAGCAAAACAGGCCTGCGGGCTGTCCGCACGCTTCGCTTGTGCCGGTCCTTGTTGTGCCATACGCAATTATCGACCTTGCCGGCAGTTGCCGCAAGGAAAAAACAATATAAGCGCACGATACCTGTAATTCAGCCGATAGCCACGCTGCCGGTTTCGCCCGTGCGAATACGATAACATTCTTCAAGCGGCAAAACGAATATTTTCCCGTCGCCGGTCTCGCCGGTTTTTGCGCCTTTGCTGATTGCGCTGATTGTGCGCGCGACAAAATTGTCATTGACGGCTATTTCAAGGCGAATCTTCCTCAAAAGATTGCCGGTTTCCTTGAATCCGCGATAGACCTCGGTAACGCCTTTTTGTCTGCCGTGTCCGAGTACCTCGCTGACCCGGATTCCCATAACGGCATCGACGATTTTATAAAGAATCAAAGTTGCGATAAAAGTATAAACAATAGTTGCTCCGACCGCTATAAGCTGAATAAACAGCAGTTTTGGATTTCCGAAGAACAGGCCATCATTACCTGCCGGGTTTATCGCTTTGGATGCAAACAGGCCGGTAGCTATTGCGCCCCAGATACCGCCGACGCCGTGAACGCCGAATGCGTCGAGCGAGTCGTCATAGCCGAATTTCTTCTTTACAACGCTCACCGCAAAAAAGCATACAACACTTACGCCTATACCGATTATTATTGCCGACATCACGCCCACATAGCCTGCTGCCGGGGTGATTGCAACAAGACCGGCTACAGCGCCTGTGATAACGCCGAGAATTGTTGGATTGCCGTTGAATTTCCAGTCGAGCAATGCCCATGTAAGGCCTGCCGCGGCTGCGGCAGTATTGGTTACAACAAAGGCATTAACGGCAAGACCGTTGGCTGCGAGCGAGCTGCCCGCGTTAAATCCGAACCAGCCGAACCACAGCATTGCCGCCCCCAGTACGCTGAACGGCAGATTGTGCGGCGGGGTGGCGTGGTCGTGATATACCTTTCTTTTGCCAATAACTATTGCTGTTACAAGGGCGGCAATACCTGCGTTGATATGCACCACAGTACCTCCGGCGAAATCCAGTGCGCCGAGATTCCTCAGCCAGCCGCCAAGACCCCATACCCAGTGAGCAAGCGGGTCATAAACCAGCGTTGCCCAAAGCAGCGTGAATACCAGATATGCCGAAAATTTAATTCTCTCTGCGAATGCGCCGATTATCAGGGCGGGAGTAATTATTGCGAACATAGCCTGGAACATCATAAAAAGCTGATGCGGAATCGTTGCGGAATAATCCGCATAAGGTTCAACGCCGACGCCTTTTAAGCCAA
>DYLR01000102.1 GCA_020721975.1 Blastopirellula marina
ATGCTTATGAGATGGCTAAGGCTTCTTGGCGTTATGAGCGCGGCACAAAAGGCACAACAGCGGAAGAAATTGCAGCCGATGAGATGCACAAACTATACCGTGACCTTGGCGGCAAGACTGGCTTTATGAACCAAAAAGATGTTATTAGTCTGCAAAAAGACATTAACCTGATTTACGATACGGCAACTGGTGAACGTTATAAGGTTAACTCTGCTGCTGATGCTGCGAAAGTTGCTGCGAAAGCTTCGTGGGATGGGACGAAAAAAGCATTTAAATTGATTGAAGACTTTGGTGGTGCAAGTGAAAACATGTGGCGATTAGCCGCCTTTGCTGCCGCTATGAAGATGGGCAAGTCGCCACAAGAAGCCGCCGATATCGCTAAAAACCTTACGGTAAACTTTAACCGTAAAGGGCGTAAGGTTCGCGGCATGGAACAGTTGTTTTTGTTTTGGAATGCCGCCATTCAGGGCACAATGCGAATTGGTGAGGCGGCTAAGAACAACCCTAAACGCTTTGCAGGCGCAGCTTTGATTTTAGCGGCTTTGCCATTGCTTGCCTTTATGTTGGGTAAGGATGAGGAGGATGAGTTTGGCAATAACGTTTGGGACTCGATACCAGACTATGAAAAAGCGAAAGGGATTCCGATTATTGGGCTTCCGCTTATGCCAAAAGGCTATTATTTCATGTTGCCAATGCCATACGGATATGGTGCATTTTCGCATTTAGGCATGAATTTAATTGATATGGTCAATTATCAGCGCACGAATGGAAAGCGTGGCAAGTCAATTAAAGACGCAGCCTATTCTACATTGAGCAGTGGTGCGCTTCACTTTAACCCATTAGGCGGTCAACAATTTACCGATGCACTTGCAGGCAGTTCTGAGGCTGGGTTGTTATTGTTTTCTAATGTACTACTTGACCCATTGGTTAAAAATGCACTTAACGTTAACGGCTTTGGTGGTTCGTTGCGTCCTGTATCGTTCGATAAAAACGACACAACGCCACGCAGTGAGCAGGTATTTGAGCATCAAAAAGGTACGGGTTATGATAATTTTGCCAAGTTCATGAATGATGTGAGCGGTGGTAATTCTGTTGAGTCTGGTGTTGTTGATTTTGCTCCGTCTGATTACAAAATGATGGTTGAAACGATGACGGGCGGTGTTGGTAGGACGGTTATGCAGCTTGCAAGTCTTATGATTAAAGGTGTGAATGAAGTTGATGGAAGCGGAAACGATTCGCCATTTACACCAAAAGACATCCCTGTTATTTCTGCTTTGCTTAAAAAGCAAGATGATTCGGCACTTTATCACCCATACAAAGAAGCGGTTACTTTACTAAAAGAGGCGCAATCAACCGCTAAGGATTATAAAGAATCTACTGGTTTAATGGATGATAAGGCAAGTTTTGAGCGTGATAATGCGCATATTTTAGCTGAGCACGAACGCCTGAAAGACGATATTAAGTTAGAGCAAAAGGCGAGCAAGGAACTAAAAGCGGTCAGGGCAGAAATGAGAGCGGCACCAAACGCTATCGAAAAAGCACCTTTAAAGACAAAAGAGGAAAGGCTAAAAGCAGAAATTGAAAGCTATAGGGCAAAGGTGATAAAGGAGACAAGAAAAGCAGAATATGCAGACTAATTGACGCAAAGTTGAAAAAGTTTTGATAATCATTAGGGGTAACGTTATTGCAACTTACCCCTTTTTTATAGGCTCACTATGGCAAATACCTACTATGACGCAAATAGCCTTGCTACACCTTTAGTTGCTGGCACAACGATACGCGCAAGCACGGTGCTTAATAAGTTCACAGAGGTAGAGCAAGGGTTTTCAAAGCTGCCCCCTAGTGACGTTTTGAATATCGGGCTATATCAAACATTGTCTAATGTCGTTGTCAGTGGTGGGCTAGTTACTGCAACCTATCCGATAGCATTATCTAACGGTGTACCAGTCGGGACAAATGTACTGTTAACGCTTGCCAGTGCAAATAGTGGCGCGTTGCAATTGAACGTGTCTGCTACGTCTTATTATTCTATTGCAAACCCTGTAGGCGGTGCATTATCGGTTGGCGATATTCCCGCTAATATCCCAGTTGGGCTTACGTTTAATGGCGTTAAATGGGTGATGACGGGTATTAGTTGCATTTATCCGCTTGTTGATACGTGTATTACTAAGGCTTTATCTACAAGCAATGATGCTTTATCTGCATTAAGTTCTGCCAACATCGCAGCGCAGGCGGTTACTGACACAACCAACATCGCAGCGCAGGCGGTTACTGACACAACCAACATCGCAGCGCAGGCGGAAGATTCCAAAAATTCGGCTTTGCAATTCCGCAATGAAGCAGAGGCATTTCGCAATCAGGCAGGGAATATTGCCGCTGGTGCGCTAATTGATGATTCAGTTGTTGCAACCGATCTAGCTTGGTCATCATCAAAGCTAAACACTGCTATGCAAGCGCAACAGACGGCTATCGATACTGCTATTGCCAGCCTAAACACGCAAGTAACTAACACCCTAAACGCTTCAACCGCACTCATTTACGCAGGACTATAAGGAAACACATACATGGCATACACCAATTTAACAACAATGCGAGATGACTTCTTAGTGAAGACGCAAAGTAAGCTACTCGCAAAAGATTTCAACACTGCTACAGAAAACGATTTAATTATTGCAGGGGCAATGGTGCGAGCGTTTGATAGCGTTAATAACTTCGACCCTATTAGTCTAACGGCGTTGTCGTTTATTGCTAACGTTGGTGAATTAAACGCCTATTTATCAGACCCTAGCAACCGAGACAGCTTTGAGAAAATCTTAGCCAATAGCCAAGCAATGACAGCGGTAGCGGCAAGCTCAACAGCAATGACAGCGGTAGCGGCAAGCTCAACAGCAATGACAGCGGCAGCCGCAAGCTCAACAGCAATGACAGCGGTAGCGGCAAGCTCAACGGCATGGGCTGCGGTAATGGCTAACGCTACCGCCTATGCAGCTGTGGTAGCCAGCTCAACAGCAATGACAGCGGTAGCAGCAAGCTCAACGGCATGGGCTGCGGTAATGGCTAACGCTACCGCCTATGCAGCTGTGGTAGCCAGCTCAACAGCTATGAGTGCAGTTGCAGCCAGCTCAACAGCAATGACAGCGGTAGCAGCAAGCTCAACGGCATGGGCTGCGGTAATGGCTAACGCTACCGCCTATGCAGCTGTGGTAGCCAGCTCAACAGCTATGAGTGCAGTTGCAGCCAGCTCAACGGCAATGACAGCAGTAGCGGCAAGCTCAACGGCAATGACAGCAGTAGCAGCAAGCTCCACAGCAATGACAGCGGTATGGGCTTCAAATACAGCTTCAGATGCGGTAATGACAAGTACAACGGCACGTCTTGCCGTTTACAACGATGGTGCAGCATTAACCGCACTGCAAGCCAATCCAACACAGGTGCAAAGACAGCTAGATACAGCAGGCAGGACAACTAGTGCTTCTACAGGAAGTAGTGATTTCACTTTTGCAGCCAACGGAACTAAAGTTATTCTACTGAGACGTTATTACACCGCGCAAGAAAACGAGTACCTTTTATGGGGTAAAGCTAAAACAGATACTACATCAGCCGATGGTGTTACTTCCCCGAGTGCACGTGTGCTTTACGGAATGGCTGCGACAGGTTGTACAAGCGGTACTTACACCAGTAACGGGACGCTGCCCAACACAAACGATGCTACTTCAAACTTCGTTGCAGCAACTAACGGCTTGCGTCGCTACGCATGGAGTAATGGCGCAACATTGTACGTAAAATACATCTTGGTTTAACAGAGGAATTAACACATGAAATTAGTTATTAGCACACAAACAAACAGCATTGCTGGTATGACCAGTGACGAGAATTACAACGTAACTGGCTATGTATTAGCCGATGCACCTGAAGGTTTTGATGAAACCCATATCAACGACTACACCCTAGTCGATGGCGTACTTACTATCGACCCTACAGCAGCATTACAACGCGCTAAGTTGCAAAAGATTCGCGCCATTCGTACCCACTTTGATGGGATTGTAACTGGCTTAAAAGCAGGCGTAGCGGCTTATGAAGTAGCAACGTGGGACACACAGCGTACCGAATATACAGCCTGGTCGATTGATCCTACTGTTAAAACGCCTTACGTGTCTAGCCTTGCGCTTGCCCGTAACGAAGCTTTAGACGTGCTGATGGGTAAAGTTGGTGTGCGTGTGCAAGCTTTAGCGACATTGCAGGGCACACAACAGCGTCTAGAAAAAGAAGCTGAAGCGGCTACTGATATGGCTACTGTAAATGCAATCACTTACTAAGCGTGTCTATCTAATTGTTCTACTGCCAGTGTTGTTATTAGCATTGGCATGGTGGGCTTTAAAGTATGTATGGGCTGTAGTGTTTGCACCAAGTCACGCATGGGATTTGGCTATTAGCGCAGACCAATTAGCTAATGCGGCTTTTAACGGTAACGCAGATGAAACGATCAGTTCTAGGGCTGGTCGTCATTCACAGTTAAACGATGACCGCGAGTGTTGGGCTGTTTGGTTATGTTGGTTATTAAACAGGGTCGATAAGAACCACTGTGAAAAGAGTATTGGAGTATAAAATGAGTGACATCCCGCAAACCCCGCAAAGACGAGACAGCGATGCGTATATTGCAGAACTGAGGGGCAAGATTGAGTTACTAGACCAGAAGCTATCAACCCGCATCGATACGGTAATGGACAAGCACCTCGACCTTAAAGCCGACTTCGATAAGTTGACAGCCAGTGTCCAAGCATTGTCGTCAACGGTTAACAATGCGGTTAAGTACCTCTTAGGCGGTGCGGCTGTTATCAGCTTTTTAATGTCTGGATATGGCGTGAAAGTGCTGTCTGTATTAGCAGGAGCACCGCAATGAGTGATATTGACACTCAAGTTAAACATATTGAATGGTACAGCCGCTTAGTGGTTGTGCTGGTGCTGTTATCCGTAGGTTTAGCGACCTATTGGACGCTAGAGCCGGACCCCTTGCACGTCGATTACATTGATGATGAGCAACATTGGTCGAAGTGCGACAACCGTGTCTACAGTTTCAAGCGTCTGGTCGCGTCTGATAAGGATTTAACCATTACGGTACAGGAACGCTGGCACGACCTTAACGGCTTGATGGATTACAAAGGCACTGAGGGCGAGTATGTCTATGGCACGACGGTTAATTACACGTTAGGCACTGGATTTAGTAAGGTCATGACGTTTAACAAAACAGTGCCAAAAGATATTCCTATTGGTGTTTATGAATACCGCCCATGGGTGACTTATAAGGTTAATCCGATTAAGACGCTTACTAAGTTGCTGCCGATTCAAAATGTGAATGTGATTTGCGATGCACCAACGGAGAAACAGTAATGGAATTTATTATTATGCTGCTTGCAGCGACATCTTTTTTATGGGGCGCATTATTGCATAACGCAGACGCGGCAACACAATCTAGCGTTAGTTTATTGCACGGAGATGGCTATGCTAGTGGCGACGATACGCGCAACACCCTGCGCTTCGATGCTACTAAGGTAGGTGATTATGGAATGGTTTATGGGCGTGCTGACGTTGGGAGTTTTGATGATGCCAATAGTAGCATTAATACTCGTGTTGTCGGTCATGCTGGCGTGGGAGTTCATTTCGCTGGTCAGGTGGTTAACGCGAACCGTGTTAGTAATACCAGTGTCGGCGTTGGCTACTCGCAACTCACGAAAGGCTATCGATACGGTATCGACGTGTACAAAATGCAGTCGAACGCCTACGGAGACGGTATCCACACCTTCGCCTTTGCAGCCTTCCCAATCGCTTACGGATTTGAATATGATGGCTTTGTTGAACACATTGATCGAAGTGAAGGCGCGGCGGTCACGTTTGGTCAATCAGCGCTTAGCTACCGTATCGACAATGTTCTCGTCGGGGCAGAATGGCAACACGCTACCAACAAGAACGGCATTAAGGGACTAGACGAGTCTGTACCGCAATTACGTGTGAAGTTGGAGTTTTAAGCGATGCAACTATCGGAACATTTTACGCTTGCTGAGTTGACGACAACCAACACAGGGTTGGACAACGAGCCGAATAAAGAGGTCGTGATGAACCTAAAGCGATTGGTAACAACCGTGCTTGAGCCATTGCGTGTGCATATCGACAAGCCACTTATCGTTAATAGCGGTTATCGTTCGCAGGCGGTCAATATGAAAGTAGGTGGTTCTAAGACTAGCGCGCACATGAACGGCTTGGCGGCTGATATTCGCGCGGAAGGTATGACGGCGGCTGAGTTGGCTATTGTCATTGCGCATACTGGCTTGCCCTACGATAAGGCAATCAACGAACATGGTTGGGTGCATGTTCAGGTAGCGCCATTAGGGTTAATGCCGAAGAATGAGTTGTACACCGCTGTTTTCGCTGATGGCAAACCGACTACGTATTTAAAGGGGATTGTGTGATGGATGATATTTTCGGCTTTGTGAAAGGCATCGCGCCAACGAT
>DYLR01000103.1 GCA_020721975.1 Blastopirellula marina
GCTGGCTGGCTCTGAAAACATGCCCTATTTTATAACAGGGCGCAAACAAAAGCGTAAGTTGCCTATTTTAATATTTTAATTTTTTTATAAAAATTTTTTCAAATATTGTGAACAGTTACAGCTTATCCTAATTTGTGAGTTTTTCCCATTTATATCCCAGAAGTACGCATGACTCTGCGGGAATGCTGCATTAACTTCGCCAACTTTGATAGAATCAGGTTCTGAAATAACGCCGTTTGGGTCGTTTGGCTGCACTATATTAGCGTCCGGCAAATTGTGTTGCGGCCTGTCGGCATCGATTGTTTCATCAGACTCGCCGGCTTTAGGCGAAACATATTTATATTCCGAAAGTATTTTCATTGCCTGTGCACAGCGTCCGATTTCTATTTGAAGCGAACAGTGCCTTACCACCCGGCATGCATTAAGCACCGCACGATTGGATGCAAGCTGCGATGGCGGCGGAATTGCCGCTCCTATATACGGCACTGTCGAAAATCCGCCTATTGCAAGCAGGAATATTAAATAATTTCCCACAGCATAGCCGCTGCCGAATCCGGCTGCTGCTGCGCCGAATTTGTCGAACAGATTCGGAATTGATACGCAAAACGTGCCGGTAAAATAATACCACGCAAGCGTCTGAGAAATGCAAAAATAAACAATTGATATAGCCGCCGGCGTTATCGCTCGGGCTGCCGTGCCGAGCAGGATTAGATATTCCCCGAACGTTTGCAGCGTCCACTGGCCGAGCATTATGCCAAGATAAATTGCAACAATAATATTGAAGGCCAGCGACCATGTAAAATACAGGCCTTTTTTATAGCCCGCCACGGCCAGGATTACCGCAAAAATTAAACCGACAATCATCGCCATAATTATAACTGCACACTGATTCGTTTTACTTCTTCCAGCGACGTTATTCCCGCAAGAGCCAATTTCATTGCCGCTTTTCGCAGGTTAGTTCCCGCCGACTTATAATCGACGTTTCGCAGAGTTTCAAGACTGATAAGCCCCGTGCTTATCTGCTCTTTCATTTTATCGTCAACTTCCAGTATATCAAACACGCCGGTTCTGCCTTTGTATCCCGTATGGCTGCATTTTTCGCAGCCTACCGGCCCGAACACGACTTTGGGGTCGATTTTATTCTGGACAAACTGATTCATTTGCGATTCGGTCAGTTTTGCAGGTCCTTTGCAGTATTCGCATAATTTTCGCACAAGCCTTTGCGAAATAATCATATCAAGTGATGATGCCAGCAGCAGTGGGCGAACGCCTAAATCCATCAGCCGTATCATTGCACTGCTGTTGCTGTTGGCGTGTAGGGTGGCAATAACCAGATGCCCGGTCTGAGAGGCCTTCAGGGCTATATCCGCTGTTTCCTCATCTCTTATTTCGCCGACGCATATTACATCCGGGTCCTGCCGCAGAACGCTTCGCAGGGTCTTGGCAAATGTGATGTCGGCCTTGGTGTTGATTTCAATCTGACTTGTGCCTGGCAGTACATATTCCACCGGGTCTTCGATTGAAATTACGTTTCTTCTTGCCGTGTCGATTTCTCGCAGTATTGCATAAAGCGTTGTGCTTTTGCCGGAACCTGTTGGCCCGCACAGCAGAATCATTCCCTGGTCCCGTCGCATAAGGTCTCGCAGAATCTGACATGCCCGGGGCGACATGCCTATATTGTCCAGCGTTGTAGGGGCGAGTTTCTGGTTCAGTACGCGGATTGATAGTTTTTCACCGTGCAGAATGCCGGCGCTTGCCACGCGAAAACTCACTGTGCCGTCGGGCAGTTGTGCGACAAACGCTCCGTCCTGCGGGCGGCGTTTCTCGGCGATATCCATTCCCGATATGGCCTTTATGGAATTTACCACCGCTGCGGATGTTGATGCTTCCAGCGTACGATACGGCCTTAAAACGCCGTCTATTCTGAAGCGAATTTCGTACTCAAGAGGGCTCGTGGGATTGATGAGTATATCGCTTGCAAGCTGATTTATGGCATCGGCCATAATGCTTTCGGTTGTGCTTACGGTCTGACCAATCTTGTCAACATTCGACTGTGAGCCGTAAACTTCTTTGAGACTCCTGCCCGACGGGTCAAGAAGAACGATAGACGCTTTGCTGCGGGCTCCTATTAAACGTGTGTGCTTAATCGACTCGACGGCTTTTCCAAAAATTTCCAGTATTGCAGCCGCTATGCTTATTCCGCCCTGTTCAATTCTCCTGAGTACTGCTATTACAAAGGCTACCAAAATTACCGGCGGCGCTATAACCAGCATCAGCAGATTGCTCCAGCCTTTTATCCGGTTTGGAATAAGCGGACTAAACTCGAATCGCTGCACCATCCACATACATAAGTAGAACCAGAATACAAGAAATGCCACCTTGTATGGATTAAACAGCAATTTGACTGTATCCAATAGCAATAATTGCACTCAAAAAAACCCTCATTGTTTGGTCAACTTTAATATACTATCATAATCCATAATTACTGACAAATCAAAAGTTAAAACGTTACGTTAAATCTGAAAAATTACATATCTTAAAAAAATTTTTCCTATTTTAACATTTTTCTCTTGACTTTTTCTTTGGACGTGTTTTAATAGACGTACAATCCTTTTGGGGAACAGGGAAAACGACAGGTAAGACTGAATATGATTTGGCAATTGCGCATGTTTTTCGCAATTCTTTGGGCATGAGAAAACGGGTAAGCTCTTTTGTGCGCTGATGTTGCGCGCGCAAAGAAGCATTTCTGACCGACCAGTGATCTGTGATTAAGCAATAACATAACCGCTGCGCACATACTGCGCGCAGCGGGCGAGATGTTTGATTTTAGAGATTTTGCTTGAGGCGATCAATGGTTGCAGGCCTTTTATCAGCCCAATTATCAATCGCCGTTTGAATAATGACAAGATCCGAATTGTTCGGGCCTTGAGAGAAGAAGATAACTCAATCGGAGAGAAGGTATGAAACTCAGTTGTTTTACTGCGCTGGCAGTATTGTTGTTGTCCGGTTTTGCCGCGGCGTCAATCGAGGTCTGCGGATTTATCGGTATAACAAACAATAATCCTGCAAACGTCGCCATCGGCGAAAGTCAGCTCACCATTTATTGCACATCAGCCAATCCCTGGTCAATCAGAATTTACATTGACAATGACGGCAGCGATGAATGCGTTGTTACTGATATTTATTTCGACTGCGACAATATGCTGCAGCTTGTCTCAATCGACGATTCACTTGCCGGAGTTGATTTCACAACCCCTGCCGTTCCATCCGACCTGCCCGGCGGAAATGCGATAACTCCGCCATTTACCGTAACCGCAGGCCTGTCTTTTGAAGCTGTTTCACCCGAATTGCAGTACGGCATTGGACCGGGCGAAACCATCTCTTTTCTGTTCGATATTGTCAACGGCTATAACAAAGACGATGTCTGTAATGCTTTTCACAGCGGCAGATGCAGAGTCGGCCTGTATGTACAGGAATTTTCTGTCCCAGGCTGGGAGTCATTTGTGGCGTGTGTTTTGCCTGAACCGGCAACTATGTCAATACTGCTGCTGGGTTTGCCTGTTGTTGCGTTGAGAATGCGCAGGTAAATCACGGCCAAAGGCAATTGCCGGCCATAAGAATTTGTTATTTGTAAAAATGAAAATATTGTTTTTTTTGGAGAAACTCAAATGTCAGCAAAATTTTATGTGTTCGTTGTTTTAACGGCTGTCCTGACGTTTTGTCAGACTGTCTCTGCTCAGTACGCAATAATTGATATGGGAATGCTCGGCGGTTTTTCGACCGTCGCCACGGCTGTGAACGACTCAGGCCAGGTAGTCGGGTACATTCAATATCCCTCCGGCTCTGCGCTCAGAACGGAAGCCTTCTTATACGATTACGAAAGCGGCACAGTTACCAAACTTGGTACACCAGGCGGCAAAACAAGCAAAGCTGCCGGAATATCAAACGACGGCACAATAGTTGGTACAGCCGCAAAATCAAACGGTACCGACCAGGCTTTTATATGGACAACGGCAAACGGCTTTAACTTAATCGATATTCCCGGCGCCAAAGCCGGCTGGGCAACGGCAATAAACAATGACGATGACGTGCTTGTTAATTCAAAACACAAACACAACGTTTACGGCTATATCAATACCGGCTATAAGGGAAATTTAACTGACGGCTTTATGCCGGTGCCTCTGTTTAACACTTCCGGTGGTAAAGTGCTTGGTACCAGTGATGCCGGCCATATAGCAGGCTCTGCCAATACCGGCAGTAAATCAAATCTGATGGGCAACGCTCATGCCTTTATGTATTACAACGGTGTTTTAACCGATATGGGTACGCTTGGCGGAAATACAAGCTGCGCTTATGCCGTCAACTCATCAGCAGTGGCGGTCGGATGCGCCGATGTCGTCGCAGACAATGTAACATACAGCCGGGCTTTTGTCTGGCAAAACGGAGTAATGACGGGACTGGGTACTCTCGGCGGAGCAAATTCCTGTGCCTTTGCAATCAATGAAGCAGGAGCAATTGTCGGCAAAGCCCAGACTGCTGACGGCTCGTGGAATGCCTTTATTTACAACGCAGGCGTGCTGACCAATCTCAATTCATTCCTGACGGAAGATAGTGCATTCAGCTCGTTGACGTGTGCGTATGACATAAACGCCGGGGGCTGGATAGTCGGTATGGGCATTGTTAACGGCGCCGAACACGCATTTTTGATGCACACTCCGGAGCCTGCGACGGTTTGTCTGCTGGGTCTGGGCGCGGCAAGTATGATTTGTAACAGGAAAAAACGTTAAAGAAACGAAAATATTAACCAATTTTTAGTAGGGGAGCAGTTATGAAAAACTCGATTTTAATTGTTGTAACGATGTTATTTTGTCTCGGTGTAGGGACAAACATTGGTATGGCTGTTCCGATGAGTCTGGGATGGTGGGCGGAAGGAGTCGCGGGTTCTACGCATCAATTCTGGGATTTTACGCCCGAATATATACGTCTGAACCCCGGCGACGGATATACGGCTATCCCGGAAGAAGTATTCAGCCCGGAACCGGAATTTGTTTTGGCGACAATTTCCCCAGGCGGCTCATGGGACGGCCAGAGCAGTATGATAGGCGCCTGGATTTACGTAAGCCTGGAACTTCCAAACTACGATATTCTCAATCCATACAAGGAAATCTGGGTTGATATCGGCAACGCAGTAGTTGCACCGGGCAGCATTGCGGTATCGGCAGCCGGTCATGGTATGGACAGCACCGATTACATTTGTGAAGTCCTCCCCGGCCAGGGCGATGCCGAATTCGGCATTATGATATGGCCGAACCCGGAAATTGAAAAGATTGGCTTTATGGTTATTGGTACGACCGGCCCGGCTGTTCTGGATTACATCCATGTCGATACGATATGCATTCCGGAACCGGCGACCGCTGCTCTGCTGGGAATGAGTTTTGCCATTGTGAGATTTCACAGAAAATATAAAGAAAGAAGCTGAGTTGAGTTAGTCTCCTCAGAAGAGGATTCGAGGATGGGCTGATAGACGACTGGGCGAGTCAATGCCCATCCTTGAAATATTGAATATTGAATGCGTCGAAGGTGAACTGATGGGTATCAATAAGATATTAATTTTCGGAGAAAGGGCCTTAAAATGAAACTGATAAAGCAATTAGCAGTATTGGCTATATATATGGCCGTTTTGGCAAATACGGCTAATGCAACCCTGGTCGGCTACTGGAGTTTTGACGACAGCAACAATCCTGCAAAAGACGACTCGGGCAACGGCAATCAAGGCTCGATGAATGCGGCAGTATGGGTCAGCGGCGGCGTCTCAGGCGGAGCCCTTGATTTCAACGGCAGCGACTCGTGGGTGAATATCGGAGATTGTCCGCAATATACTGTTTGCTGCGGCAGCTGCTTTATTATTGAGGCATGGATCAACGCCCGTTCGTTTGCACACGAGGAAAATATCATTGTGGCCAAGTGGGACAAATCAGCCGAATCACAGCAGGAATGGGTTATTTATGTTGATGCCGGCGGAATTGTAAACTTTCGCATCAACAGCAGCCCCAGTGCCGCAAGTCCCGATACAATATTATCGGCATCGTCGGCTATCGATGTGAACACGTGGCATCATATAAAAACCGGATGGGACGGCCTGCATCAACTGGCCGCAATATTTATCGACGATATGAATGTCCCTGCTGCTTTTACGGCATCCGCTGTGCCGACAATGAACGATTCCATAGCGAATATTACAATCGGCTATGGTGCGGTCAACAGCCCGCAGGAAGTCGCATTTGACGGCTTGATTGATGAAGTTGCTATTATCAAGGACGACTGTGTACCTGAACCTGCTACCGTGATGCTGCTGGGTCTGGGCGGAACGTTAATTGTATCTAAAAAAGTAAAACTGAAACGAAAATAATTGATTAAAACATAGAGTGGGCAACA
>DYLR01000104.1 GCA_020721975.1 Blastopirellula marina
ACTGCGGAAACGGCGGAAAATCTGCCGCAGACCGCCGATGCGTCGCTGCAGACCGGTTTGAAAATACACGGCAGCGCAAAACCACCCGCAGTGCCTGTCAGACCGCAAAATGCACAGCAAACGGTTTCAAAAAAGAAAACGGATGCCTATCAGTGTGTTTTCCATGACAAAGTGATAATGAGATACCACGATAAGATTATACTTGCCAATCAACTGGCGATAAATAATGTGATATGGAAAAGTTCTCCTGAAAAGAAAAATACCGTTTCCGATAAACCGCTTGTTTCAAGAGTGGCAAAATCAGCCGCATCCGCAAATGATTTACAGGCAAAACAGCTGTCGGAAAAATCGCAGACCGATGGCAGCGGCGAGATTGCCGTTGCCCCTGAAGCGGCTATGGATGAAATGCTTGCCGTGCGATTTGCCCAGGACGAACTGGCGACAATTACGTGCAGCGGTGCTGTAGTCGTAAGTCTGTATCAGCCGGATAAATCCATACAGCCGGCCTCACTTGAGTGGACCAACGAAATTATAAATGCCGACAAGGATATTCAGATAAAAAAGATTTTAATAGCAAATGTAATCGATGTTGACCGTGAAACCGAAATCGTCCGGGCATGGTCGCCTGTCGAAGTCAAATTTTTCACCGATTCTGAAGTTCCAGGCAGTACGGACAAACTGCCAGGCACCGTAATTGCGCAGAAAAACGCCCGGTATTACCCAGACAGCCATACGGTAGTCTTTGAAGGCGACGTTATCGGTACTATGCTCCAGCAAACTGCCGAGTATGAACAGCGAAATATCTTCCGCGGCGAGGTACTGCAGGTGAGTATCGATACCGGCGATAATTCACGGGCTGTTCCCGGCGGCAGCGAACTTGCCGACGCAGATATTTCGCATATTACCCTGCTCGGCGGCGCTATCGGCCAGACCGACTCCGCCGAACTGCGGATGATTCGTATCTGTAAAGGTATAATCAGCAATGAAACCGTAATGTGGTGCGACCGGCTTGATTACAGCAGAGATAATCATAATGTAATCGCGCAGGGGGCTGTCGAGATTCAGATAAATGCGGCCGAGGCGCCCCAACCCAAAGGCGAGGGTCCGTTCAACAAACCTTTCTATGCCCGTGTTGTCGGAATTGATAAACTTGAATGGGATATGACCGAGAAGCAGGTTTGCAGCGATCCTTCGGGCAAGGGCATTTCAATTGATTATCTGCCTATAAACGTCGGCAAGACCGACAGACCGACAAATATTGACGCGGGACAAATTGAAATTGATTATGCGCAGGACCGGGCAGGCAATTACAAACTTGAGTCGATATATGCCGCCAATGGCGTTGTATATGAAGAGCAGGGCAAATATACATTTATCGGCAACCGGATGTATTTTGATGCCGCAGCCAATATTATGCGGGTATGGGGTACCGACCAACAGCCCTGCCTGTTTAACGGTGTTCAGGGCAGTATGATTTATTATAATCTCCAGACCGACAGCGCAAGAATTCAGCTTTCCGGAGTGCCGGGAGCTGCTCCCATGCCGCCCAAACAGCCGTAGATTGCTGAAGCCGGACAAAATAGCCGCTCAAACTCAAAAAAAAGTTGTGGGAAATGCAGGCTAAATCGCCAATCTGTAAATGTTGCATCTATCTTTGTTTTTAGTCCCGTAAAATTTACAGTTTCACACCCCCAAATGCCGAAATTTTAGATGAAAGACCGCATAAATTGAAGCGGTAGCAAGGTAATTATAGAGCTATAATATCGAAAGAAATCACAATGCCGACAACAGCTAAAAAGCACCGGAGCGAAAAAAAATCGAGCCATAAACTGGTGAGTATAAAAAGCCACAGACAAAGCGGCCAAACCTTAAAGTCATCCAATATAAATAAAACGCTGAAGGAGACAATCGATAAGGTAAGGCTGCGCAACAATGCCCAGATGGCTGATATTCAAACACTGCTGGAAGCCCGACAGGCTGAACATCGGCAAAAAATCGCCGAGCTTCAAAGCGATTTTGAAAATCAAAAAAGCGGACTTTTGGAAACTCTTAAACTTGCCGAACAGAGAACACAGCAGGTACAAACCGAGGCGGAAAACTTATCGCGGTCGCTGAATGAACAGATTGCATATACCAGGGACGAAATGACCCGGAAAGAAAATCTGCTTCTTGGGCGAATAAGTGAAACTGAAAAAATAGCCGCTCAATTAAGGGACAGGCTTGCCGAACAGCAGCAGGCACATCAGGCCGAACTTGCGCAGTTAAGTGCCTCCGCGGAAAATTATCGAAATGAAATCGACAGACTCAAAGCAGAGCTTAACGAGGCTTTTCGGCAGCAGAATGAGACGCAGGCAAAGGCTGCTGTCGCCGTACAGGCCGCAGAAAAAGCGCGACATGACTGCGAAATAATTATTGCCCGCATTCGTTCACAGACCGGCGAAAAAATTGCCCGCCTGCGCACCGAGGCCGACCACAGAGAAGAACTTTACGCCAGAGAGATTCAGCAACTGCACCAGGAGAATAAAAAAATTGCAGTGTCCCTGCACAGGGACGGCGAAATAGAGACTATGCAAAAATCGCTGGCTGAAAGCCGTCGTCAAATTGAAGAAATCATGCGCAGTTCGCAGTTGAAAGCCAAGCAATATGCCGAGTCGATAGTCGAGCTTAATACGGCAGTAACATCCGCCAAGCAGCAGTTGCAGCATCGATTTGAGCAGATGGAAAAACAGAAGCTCAATGAATTTATCAAAACGCGCGCCGAACTGCAGCACAAACTTGCATCGGCTCGTCAGCAGGTGAATTATCTTGTCGAGCAGCTCAAGCGCACTCAGAGCGAATTGCTGCAAAGGCAAAATTCATCTGTGCAGGCCGCTGAAATAGAAAAAATACTTCGTCAGCGCACCGAGGCAATCAAGGCACAGGCTGTAAAGCAAATAAATGCCGTCAGGGAACGGCTCAAAGCTGAGCTGGTTGAATACAAGAGTAAAATCGACCGGCAGGCTCAGGCAAAACTGGACCAGGCCGCAGCAATAATTGAGCAGCTCAGAAAAAACCGGGGTGAAAAATAGAATGTAGAATAGATGGAATATCAGGATGTAATTTCCTGTTGTTCTTCTGTATTCTGCCTGCGATTACAGATTGCAGAATCTAATTTCGGAGAATATGATATGCTTTATGTTCTTGCAATTTTTTTGCCGCCGATAGCGGTGCTTGTCTGCGGCAAGCCGGTATAGTTCGTTTTGAATATTGTATTTACGTTAATGTGCGGCATACCGGGGATGGTTCACGCCATACTTGTGGTCAATAATCATTATGCAGACAAACGTGCAAAAAAATCATAGATGCGGTGAAAAAAGGTTAAAAATAATTCGTGTTCAATGTTAAATGTTAAATAACTATGGGCGTTGATGTTTTAATATTAAACACCGGAGTTGTTGATTTTCGCGGCAGGGAGTTTGAATTTGCCGGCAAACTCGCAGGTCCCGGCGGGCTTGCAAAAGGCCGGACAGACGAAATGCCTGCTTACAGCCAAAACCAGATAGAATGCTGGATTAAATCCGGCAAGGCTACTGCCGGCGGGCCTGGAAACTGCGCCCCGCTGATAGCAAAAGCCGGCCTGAAAGTCGCTGTCGGAGTCAACCTTGGAAAGGGAGACTTTGAGGGACTCGACATACACGGGCGATTTTTTTATAACTCAATGACCGCAGCCGGAATCGATATGTCCGCCACTTATGTACATCCATCACTGCCGACCGGAGCCACTTTTATTTACGAAAAACAGGCCAGCGACCGAGGCGGACTGGTATATTTCCCCAATGCCAACAACGACTTTGATTTTGAATATTATAAAAAACATCTCCGACGGCTCAAACCGGCAATTGTATATTATATGTATTCAGGACTTTCCGACCGGGGCGACGCAAACGGCGGCAGAGACCTGGCGGAATTTCTTGATTTTGCCGGCAGCGAAGGCGCCATTACGATTATCGACAGCCATACTCTCAGCGGAAATCCGGAAGAAATTATTCAGGCCGGCCGGTCCGTTAAGGAATATTCTCTGCTGGAGCCGCTGCTTGGCAGGCTCGATATATTTTTTACGTCCCATGACGAAGCAAGGATGATTGAAAACACTATCGGAGAAAAAAATAAGTCCAAAGGCATTTCAAAAGACGATTATATATCGCATTTTCTGGATTTTCTGGCGCAGCGATTCTGGCGGGACAATAATAAAACAAGAATATTCGGCGTAACGGTTGCGGACGGCGCATTTATCAAATATGCCGTGCCGGGTGGTAAAATTTCAAAGGTAAACAAAGTACGCTCGGACTTTATGTCCGGCGAGGTCGTTGACCTTGTCGGCGCCGGCGATTCGTTCAGGGCGGGCGTAATAACTTATGTGGCGAAAAATATTGAACAGTTCAAGGCAGGCACAATAAATTTCAGCCGGGCCGTGAGTATGGGCAACCTTTTTGCGTCCCTGTACATCAAATCGCCGCTTAATAACCGTTATGGAAATATCGGCTTATTTGAAAAAATGCTCGGTATTATTACCGGCGGCAAAAGATTTGATAATTTTGAAGGTCTTATCGCTGCAATAAAGTCCTGATGAATTCAATTTCACCTGCGCTTAAAGCCTCGTCCTTGAGTTTTTCAACATTTGTCAGTGTTTGCTCAATGGTCAGCCCTTTGATTTGCACAAAATAAATCGCTGCGAACAGCGGCGCACGGCTTGTGCCGTTGGAGCAGTGCAGTAAAACCGGACGATTAGCAGGGTCTCTGATAACGGAAATAAACTGGCGTCTGGTGTTTTCGTCCGGGAAATTGGCGTTAGGGCCGGCTTTGGGGACAGGCAGTTCAATATATTTCGCTCCGTTCTGCCGCATCCAGGTTACCTCGTGATTATACCAGAGCTGTTCACGATGTTCGGCGGACGAACGGACATTGATGAATGTGCCTATGTGATATTTGTACAGCAAACGGGTATAATCCATCCCCCGCGGCTGGCCGGAAATATAAAACACACCCGGCTCGACAACGCGAAAATGCTTGATATGAAAATGCCGCACAAGTCCAGTAATAACAAAAACCGCCAAAACAATTATGACTATGGACTTTAAAGTACCGCTGTTTTTCATCGATTATCCTTTGGTATGAATTCTGCGGATAGTATAAATTTTTCTGCTCGTGGCCTCGAAATAAACCCTGCTGAGCATTTCGCCTATAAGGCCTGTCGAAGTAAGCACGATTCCAACGATAAATAATATTGCCGCAGCCGCACAAAGCGGCCCGTGCTCGCCGAACATCGGCACGTTGTAGTAAAATTTATCAAACAAAATATACGCAGCTATCAGTATTGCCGCCGACATACACCAGAAAACCGCCTTGCCGAAAAAGTGTAAAGGCCTCGTCGCATAGCCGAGCAGAAAACGCAGCGTAATTAAATCAAACGCCACGCGGAACGTTCGCCCGATTCCGTAATTGCTTTTGCCGGCGGGGCGCTCAACGTTTGTAATGGGAATTTCAATAATTTTGGCGCCGCCTGCCGAAAGCAGAGCCGGTATGAAGCGATGCATTTCACCCCAAAGATGCAGCCCCTCGATTATTTCCCTGCGATATGCCTTGAAGGTAGTGCCGAAGTCGTGAATCTTCACGCCGCTGATTTTGCACGCTATCATATTGGCAATGCGCGACGGGATTTTCCGCATTACAAGATTATCAATTCGCTTCTCGCGCCAGCCGCTTACCACGTCGTAGCCTTCGTTGATTTTCTGAAGAAAATTCGGGATTTCCTCCGGCAAATGCTGCAGGTCGCCGTCCATCGATATTACAATTTGGCCGCGGCTGGTATCGAAACCTGCGGCAAGCGCAGGCGTCTGGCCAAAATTGCGCCGCAGTTCAACCGTAACAACGTGCTCATCTTTCGCGGCAATTGCTTTGGCTTTTTCGAGCGTCGAATCGCTGCTGCCGTCATCCACAAAAACAAGCTCATAAGTTAATCCCGTTGCCTGCATAACGTTTGTAAGCCGCTGATAAAGCTGCTCAACTACCGCCTGTTCGTTAAACAACGGCACGACAACAGAACATTGAATCGTATCTTTTTGCATTATTTTCCCTTATCAGGGTTCAGTACCCAATGATATTACCATAATGTATAAACCCAAAACCGCTGTCGTACAAGAGTTTTTTTATCGACTCCGAACAAAGCGTTTTCAGTTCGATTTGTCTCTGTTCATACAATCGGGTTTTTTGCGGCTCAAGGTCGTCGATATATCCAGGATGGGTCATTACTTCTATTACCCCGTTTAATCGACCCTGCGGCAGGGATTTCCAGAACTGCTCATCAATTTTGCCGGTGTGGGCAAGGCCGAGAAATCCATCATTTTTAATAAATCGTCCA
>DYLR01000105.1 GCA_020721975.1 Blastopirellula marina
TATTGCTAAACAGGTTATATAACTTCCCAAATCGTTAATTGCGCTGTAATATTAATAATATTGTTACTACACCCTTGACTACAACTATTCAATAAATTACAATACGCTTGAAGTAACATTGTGAATATCCGAGTATAGTTAAGGGTATATCTCATGGCTCAAAGGTGCCTTAATAAACGCAAAACACGTTCAGATAAATTCCCCTTAACTTTACATTCTACAGGCCAGTTTTGCAAGAAAATTAGAGGCAAGCTTTACTATTTCGGCACAAAAAAACAGGAAGCATACCAACGATATCTTGAGCAAGCATATTTCCATCCGCGTTTTTTTATCTCTTTGATGGTGTCTCTTCACTTATCATGCCACTGTCAGCTACGATACATACATTGCCCACACCAAATCTAATCTTGAGTCTGTCCACAACTGGAACACGTGTTTTAACATCCGTTACGTTGCCGGGCCACATCTCAGAGCAAAGAGGATTGCCATCATTATCCAGAATAACACCCGCTATCATTTGTTTTAGGTCCGGGCGATTATCCTTGGAATGACCGTTTTGACATATCGACTCGCCGCCAGCGCATTTAAAGTAAATACAGGTGGTGTCGAAAAATACCAGGTCAAGCCCTGCAAATAAGTCCCGACGCGACTTAAACAATTGTTCTTCGATCTCGTCTCATACCGTCAAGGCGTGAATTATAGGCGTTTGAAAATAATAATTCACAGAGCAAATCCTTTTCAGTATCGACTATTGTAAGCGTATTGCTCAAAAGCCCCGTTTCAAGCTTTATTTTAACAGAGCCGGAAAAATGTAATACCACGGGCTGTCTAATCAGACGGGGTTTTAGCAAAATCAGCGAATCCGAAGTCTTAATCAGCCGGCAGCAGTCCTTTTTGTGCATTTTCCAAAATTTGCGTTTCAGAAATACCTTAACCGCATAAACGGCTTTCGGAATACGCTTTTGCACAATGCGAAGTTCGGATGCGGCAATGTCTTCATCGGTTTTATGAAACAGCTTTTTAACAAAAACAAGCCACAGCGGGTCAAATACCATTGCCTGAAAATATTTAATTCTGCGGCGTACCCAGTTAAATATCGCAAGACAAATCAGGAAAAGCACAATATTCAGCAGCATTGCAGCAGCAGGGCTAAAGGCATACACCGCTATCAGCGCTGCCGCAAAGGATTTATTCGCGATTTCAAATGCTGCGTCAAGAAGAGGCACCGGACAAATCAGCGCAAGCAGCTCGAAAAAATACTTAACAGAATGAATCACGAAGATGTTTATCGCCCCGGCAATCATCAACAAAGATTGTTTCGTAAATAGAAATACGCCTGCTGAATATACCACCGCCGTATTCTGTTCGGCAGAGCCGGCTCCGGACGTCATGATAACCGCGGCATAAGCGACAATACCCGCATAAGCCTCAAGCTGTTCGGTTATCTCGGCAAAGGTCTTGGTTACGGTAGTGAGCTTAGGTACAGACGTGAGAATAGTCAAACCTAAAAAGGTAAAAAACATCCAGCCGTTATTAAGAGCCGGATTTCCCATAAGGAATTCATTCTCAGGCAAAACGCCCCTGCTGCATAGTATTGATGTGCCACTCAGACAGGTAAGCCCGAAAAACGGACTTAAAGCCACCGGCGCAAGCGGACCAAGCACTTCACTAATATGAAGCTGTTTGACAAGAGTCTGGGCCTTCTGCCGGTCGGATTCAACATTGTATCGCCCGTAATCTGCAGAGGAAATTACGGAAGCAAAAAAACAAATAATCGCAGCCGTTAATAGCGGTTTGTGTGTTGGCATCTGATTAACTCCAAACAAACCCTGTCCAACATACCGGTTGGCGAAAAATGATTAATGTCTAAAATGCCTTTTGCCGGTGAAAACCATTGCGATTCCGGCCTTATCAGCTGCGGCAATTACATCGGCATCTTTTTTTGAACCGCCTGGCTGAACAATACAGCAGATGCCGGCCTGTGCGGCGTTTTCAATATTATCAGGGAACGGGAAAAAGGCGTCCGAACCCATTGCCGCTCCTTTTGCGTTTTGGCCGGCCATTTTAAAGGCCAGCATACCCGATTCAACCCTGTTCATCTGGCCTGCGCCTACACCGTAGAGACGCCTGTTTTTTACTACGGTAATCGTGTTGCTCTTTACGTGCTTGGCGATTATCCAGGCTATACGCAAATCCTCAAGTTGCACAGGCGTGGGTTTCAGCTTCGTAGGATATGTAAGCTTTTCAGGCTCCCAGCCGATGAGGTCCCGCTTCTGCAAAAGCAAACCGCCGACTATGCAGCGAACGTCATATTCGGCTTCGTCAATTTTCTTACGGTCTATGGGGTCTGTTTTGAGCAATCTGACGTCTTGACCCCAGGTTTTGAGCGTGCGGATTGTCCGCACAGCATCCGGCATATAATCCGGCGCAACGATAACCTCGGCAAAAAACCCTGCTGCGCCGCGAGCCTTACCAAAACGGGCATAAGATTCCATTATCACAGTCGCCAGTTCATTATCAACAACGCGATTTATGGCGATAATTCCGCCGAACGCACTGACAACATCGCCGAGATAAGCCTTTTCATAAGCCACTTTAATATCTTCATCAACTGCGCATCCGCAGGGGTTGAGATGTTTAACCACGACCGCGGCAGGCTCGATAAATTCCTTGACAAGTTCAAAAGCGGCGTTTGCATCGAGCAGATTATTAAAACTGATTTCCCTGCCGCCTGGCAAAAGCTCGGCAGCGCCGACAGATGTTTCGATGACGGACGGAAGTTTATAAAACGCGGCCGTCTGATGAGGATTCTCGCCGTAACGCAAATCGGCGGCTTTTTGTGCGGCTATGGTGATTTGGTGCGGATATTCCACAGACGCCTTTCGGTTAAGATATTTTGCAATGGCCGAGTCGTAAGACGCGGTCATACCAAATGCTGCTCTTGCAAATTCGCTGCGTGTCTGCTCATTCACGGAACCGCTGTTTTCATTCATCTGCTCAATCACCCGGCTGTACTGAGCGGGGCTGGTAACTACTGTAACATAGCGGTGATTCTTGGCCGCAGAACGCACCATACTCGGCCCGCCTATGTCGATGTTCTCAATGGCGTCTTCAAATGTGCAGCCGGGCTTTGCAACGGTCTGCTCGAACGGATAAAGATTGATGCACACAAGGTCTATCGGCTCGATGCCGTGCTGTTTCATTGCCGCGGCATGCGAGGCGTTATCGCGTATGCTCAGCAGACCGCCGTGAATTTTAGGGTGCAGTGTCTTGACCCTGCCGTCCATCATTTCGGGAAAGCCGGTAACTGAATCTACGCTTACAACATTTATGCCGGCTTCGGCGAGTTTTTTACTCGTACCGCCAGTACTGATAATTTTAACCCCCATATCCGCAAGAGCCTTTGCGAATTCCACAACGCCGGTTTTGTCCGATACACTGATTAAAGCAGTCCTTATCTTTACGTCCATTTTCAGTAATTCCTTTTTAATTTTCAACAGTTTTATATTTTTCAACTTTCTTTGCGACAGGTTTTTGTACCGATTTCGCAGACGAATAAACATCGCCGTATCCGAACTTTCTTAAAATGCGGTCCTCAAGCCTGTGCATCGCGGCAAACTCATTATCATTTTTATCCTCAAAACCAAGACAGTGCAGCAGGCCGTGCAGAATATAAAGCGCAAGTTCATCGGCAGAATCGGTTTTTTCCTCTTCGGCTTTGCGCAAAGCCATTTGGGCGTTGACGGCTATATCAAAAATCCGTTCTTCACTGCCGTTTTCAGTGAGGTCAAAACTCATCACATCGGTTGTACGGCCTGCACCGATAAACTGCTTGTGCAGTTTGCATATTTTAACGTCGTTGCCGATAAAAATCGAGATGCACGCCCGATGTACCCGAAAATCCGCACATGTGGCCTTAATCATCCTTCGCAGCCGCTCATCATCAAACTGCGGACAAAGAGTGTCGTCGATAATTATATCGATTTCTATATCAGTGGCTTTCATTTTCAGATTTGCCGTCAATTCGTACCGCCTGACGGTTATATCCGTTATTTCCATTACGGCCGCCATTTTCAGAATCGGCATTCTGTTTGTCGGCGGGAATATCGGGGGCTTTGGGATAGGCTATTCTGCCGTGATAATAACCGGCCAGCGCTTTGCTCAACGCCGATTCGATATCGCTCATTTCCCGCAGAGTAAGTTCACATTCGTCGAACTGGCCGTCCTGAAGACGTTTCATTGCCATATTGTGAACTACGGCCTCAATTCTTGTAGGAGCGGCTTCGCGCAACGAACGAACCGCACCTTCGACCGCATCGGCAAGCATTACAATGGCGGCTTCCTTTGTTTGCGGCTTGGGGCCGGGATAGCGAAAATCGGCCTCGGTCGGAGCCTGGCCGGCAGGACTGTGCTTTTTTGCTTCTTCATAGAAATATTCAACAAGCGTCGTGCCGTGATGTGTCTCAATAAACTGACGGATTACAGCGGGAAGCCGGTACTCCCGCGCCAATTCGATTCCATCCTTGACATGCCCGACAATAATAAGCTGGCTCATAGCCGGCGAAAGCTGTTCATGCCGGCTGGCCTGGCCAAGCTGGTTCTCGACAAAGTAGCGGGGCTTGGCAACTTTGCCAATATCGTGATAGTATGCGCCTACCCGGCACAACAGGCCGTTTGCGCCGATAGCCTCGGCGGCAGATTCGGCAATCGAACCGATAAGCAGGCTGTGACTGAATGTACCGGGCGCTTCCATCGCCAGCTTTCGCAGCAGCGGCTGGTTGGCGTCGCTGTAATCAAGCAGCGTCATACTGGTTGCGATTCGAAAAACTTTTTCAATAAGCGGAAGCAAAGCGGTTATAAAAATTCCCACAAGAAACGCCGACACCGCATACATAAGGCCATGCACCAGCACAGCCGAGGCCGGCATTAAATGCAAAAATCCCCACGCAACGGACATCATCAGTACCGTGGCGGATGCAAGCACTCCCACCTCGAGCAGTTTGGTGCGGGTGCGGATTTCCCGGGTCATAAAGCAGCACGTAAGGCATCCCACGGCAACTGTAATCACAAAATCAAGCTGTGCCTGAGTTCGCTGAATGGCAAGACAGACCAGGAACGTGTAAAACATACTCATTGCCATTGCAAAACGCTGGTCATAAGCAATGGTTAATATCGTTGCGCAGGCAAATGCAGTTCCCGCGGCAATATAAACGCCGTAAGGCAAAAACGAACACAATTTGGCAACGCCGAGCATCAGCAGACAAAGAGCCGCAAGGGCTATTGCACGAAGATGATTTTGCGCCACACGCGGGCTGTAATTCAGAATATAAATCGCCACGGCTGATGAAACAAGCAGAATTATTGCGGCAAGCGAAACGAATTCAGTCGCATTAAAACGCCATACTAAACGGTTTTCTTCAGAATGAAGATAAAGCAAAAACGAGCAGACGACGGAAAATAAACAAAGCACGGTCAGCGAAAAAGCAGTACGGCTGTTGAAAAACTCGCTGATGCGGGCTATTCGTTCGCTTAAAATAGTTTCACGCAGCTGCCGTCGTCTTTGGCTGATTTTTTTGCCGAATATATTCATAACTGCCAAGTTTTATTTTTAAGAATTCGTCGCCTTTAACGCGGATTTCTTTGTGTCATAAGCCTGTACAATATTCTGCACAAGGTTGTGGCGGACAATATCGCCTTCGCCGAGGCTCACAAAACCTATGTTCTCAATATTCCCAAGCGTTTCCATTGCGTCAATCATACCGCTTTTTTGCCCTTTTTCCAGGTCTATCTGCGTTATATCGCCGGTGATAATCATTTTTGAGCCGCGACCCATTCGCGTAAGGAACATAAGCATCTGTGAAGCGGACGTATTTTGTGCCTCATCACAGATAATCGCTGCGTCGTTGAGCGTTCGGCCTCGCATAAACGCAAGCGGTATTACCTCGATGATGTCCATTGCCATCAGTTTGCGAACATGGGAAAATTCCATCATATCTTCAAGACTGTCGAACAAAGGACGCAGATAGGGATTGACTTTGGCCTGGATATCGCCCGGCAGAAAACCGAGACGTTCGCCCGCCTCAACGGCAGGACGCGCAAGGACTATCTTGCGAATCTGCTTTTTCTTGAGCATACTTACGGCCACCGCAACAGCCAAATATGTCTTGCCTGTGCCGGCAGGACCTGTGCAGAAGGTCAAATCCTTTTTCAGCATCATTTGAACATAACGGCGCTGACCCTGCGTGAAAGGCTCGACAAACTGCTTTGGAGAATACACAGCAATGGAACTGCCCGGGTCGTGTTCAACACGGTTTTCCTCCCGGCGGGTCAGTTCGATTACATCCTGTTCGTCAAGCCTGCCCCTTTCGGTAA
>DYLR01000004.1 GCA_020721975.1 Blastopirellula marina
GGCGAAAGCCTTTTGGTTATTGGTAATTGAAAATTCTCCGGTCATTCGGATTTGGTCATTGGTCATTAAATGGATGTTGCGTGATTGGATGTTTCTTTTTGAGTTTGTTTTTTTAGTTCCGGCATTTCTTTTAATTCTTTCAGTCGGTCGCGCAAAACGGCGGCGCGTTCAAAATCCAAAGCCTCGGCGGCAGCAAGCATTTCCTTTTCAATTTCTGCTGCAATCTGAACTTTGTCGAACTCGTCATCATTTAGCCGGACTGCCTCGGCGGCAATTTTGCGGGCCTTGAGTTTTTCGACAAGACCCTGACGAATCTGTTTTTGCACACTCTGCGGAGTAATACCGCTTGCCCTGTTATATTCAAGCTGAAGCTTACGGCGGCGATTGGTTTCGTCAATGGCTTTTTGCATCGCCTCGGTTATCTTGTCGGCATAAAGATAAACTGCGGCATCGATATTTCGCGCGGTTCGGCCAATTGTCTGGATAAGCGAGGTCTGACTGCGCAAAAAGCCTTCCTTGTCCGCATCGAGAATTGCCACAAGCGAAACTTCGGGCAAATCCAGGCCTTCGCGCAAAAGGTTTATGCCTACAAGCACATCAAACTCGCCGGTTCGCAAATCGCGCAGAATCTCGACACGCTGAAGCGTTTCAATTTCACTGTGCAGATAACGGCATCGAAAGCCTTTTTTTGTGATGTAGGCGGATAAATCTTCGGCAAGCCGTTTTGTAAGAGTCGTTACAAGCACCCGCTGTTTGGCTGCGACTCTTTGTTCAATCATACTCATAAGATGCGGCACCTGATTAGAGGCAGGATGAACAAAAATTTCCGGGTCAACCAGCCCTGTCGGCCGGATAATCTGCTCGACAACTTCGCCGCCGCAAAGCTCAAGCTCAAATGGCGAAGGCGTAGCCGATACAAAAATCACATGTTTCCAGTTTTCCTGAAATTCCTCAAATCGCAGCGGCCGGTTATCAAGAGCGCTGGGCAATCTAAAACCATGTTCGACGAGTACCTGCTTGCGGTTTCTATCCCCGGCATACATCGCACGTATCTGCGGAATCGTAACATGCGACTCGTCGATAAAAAGCAGGAAATCGTCGGGGAAATAATCAATCAACGTATAAGGCCTTGAACCGGCCGGCAAACCGTTGAGATGTCTTGAATAATTTTCTATGCCGCTGCAAAAACCGACCTCCTGCAAAAGCTCAACGTCATATTTTGTTCTGGCCTGGAGCCGCTGAGCCTCGAGCAGTTTGCCCTGGCTGCGAAGCACGCCAAGCTGCTGTTCAAGCTCGTCAAGAATGCCCTGCGTGGCTGCGGCAATACGGTCCTGCGGCATTACATAATGGCCGGCAGGATACACGAAAAGCTGTTTTTCACTGCTTAATATCTCACCGGAAACGGGATTGATGTAATCGATACTTTCGACTTCGTCTCCGAAAAGGCTTATTCGCACGGCGTAAGATTCATAAGACGGCCAAAGCTCTATCACATCGCCGCGAACGCGGAAGCGTCCCCGCTGAAATGCGATATCATTGCGTTCATACTGAATATCGGCAAGCCGGCCGAGAAATTCATTGCGGTCAATTGTCGCTCCAACGCTTACAGCCGCCACAGAGGCCTTATATTCGGCCGGCGAACCGAGACCAAATATGCAGGATACCGACGCAACAATGATTACATCGTCTCGCGTCATAAGACTGGTAGTTGCGGCAAGTCTTAACCGGTCGAGGTCGTCATTTCGAGAAGCGTCTTTTTCGATGTAAATATCACGCTGCGGAATATAGGCTTCCGGCTGATAATAATCGTAATAGCTAACGAAGTATTCGACGGCGTTTTCAGGGAACAATTCGCAGAATTCCTCATAAAGCTGGGCAGCCAGAGTTTTATTGTGCGATATCACCAGGGCAGGTCTGCCGAATCGTTCAATGACGTTGGCCATTGTGAACGTTTTGCCTGAGCCGGTTACGCCGAATAATGTCTGGAACTGCCTGCCGCTGCGTAAGGCCGAGGAAAGCGACTCTATAGCACGAGGCTGATCGCCTTTGGGCTTGAAGGGACTGTGTATCTTAAACTTTGCCACGTTGATAATTTATGAAAATAAAAGGTTCTGATAAAAATCCGTGCCAATCTGCGGTTGAAAATAATTCGTGTATATTCGTGTTCATTCGTGGCTATTAAATTCTTTCTTCGCGCAAAGAAAACCGGGCGGAAAGCTCAAGAACCTTTGCGCCCGGATTATTATTTGACAATATCTTTTAGTATCGAGCAACGAGTTTTACACCGCGCTGAGATTTGCGTTTACGGCGGCGATTCTTTTCAGACGGCTTTTCATAATAGCTCAGCCGCTTCATGTCACGGATGATGCCTTCCTTCTCGCACATCTTTTTAAAACGCCTGACCATCTGCTCGACACTTTCACCAAGCCTGGCCCTGACTTTTACCATATCAACATAACTCCGGAATTTATAAATACTTACAATAACTGTACTGAAACCGCGTTTTTGTGAAAACACTAATGGTATAAGCCGGCGGGATTTATTTCAAGCAGAAAATCGCAAATTGCCAAACAAAACCTTTAAAGTCGCCAAACAAGACCTGCCAAAACAGCGGCTTATCTTGAAATTTCAAACCATAACATCTTGTTATTTAAGCAATTATAAAAATGGCGGTTTTTAATATCTTTTGCTGAATACGGATATATTTTTGCTATAATTCACAAAAAAATACCGCAGTGCGTCGATGGAGTGGTCGCACGTTCGGATTCATACAATAAGCTGCTAATTGCAGATAACAGTCAATGAAGAATTGAGTTGTTGACAGGCCTGATCCGGCAAGAATTGCTCGCAGGATTTAATTATCTGCGTCAAATGTCCTTTGATAAATTTAGTCCTGATTGTTTCATTGCTTAAAAAACCGATTGTAATGCTGCCTTCCAGATACCTTACAGTCTTTGATGTTCTGTAAAGCTCGATGTAATTGCGTGCTATTTTCTCATAGCATTTGGTTTGCTTTAATATGTTGGCCCTGTCCTGATGGTTGCCCCCATGTCGCAATCTGTGAGCAGCCGGATTTCTATAAATTACAGCGTCAACAACATGTAGTGCGACATAAAAAGCGAGAACCACACTCCAATCACAGAACTCCGGTTTCTCAAGTAAATACTTTAAAACATCAAGATTATGAAGTGCGGCCTTTATATGCTCGCTATCGTTTGGCATTTCGTGTCATGTACTCCAGCGTCCATACAAAATTACAGAACGATTCATATCCATCCGCATCGCAACGCGGCAAGGTCTGAACTGAGAAGGGAATTTCTGAAAAGTCAGGGTCTTTGGCAATATCCATATCAAGATCTGTTACCTGGCTCTCAAATTCCTCGTCATATTTTAGTTCTTTGCGAACTATGACTAAAAGCAGTCCGCCTTCACAGACCGTAAGAAAAGTTTTATGAATTTTTTCATTATGGTCAAATAACCAGGTTCCAAGCTTATTCAGAAGAAGCTGAAATTTTTTAAGCTGTTCATCGTCCCGTTTTCTGATGCGACAAGCCTCTAGCGCATCCGTGAGAAAAATATTTAGTTTATCCGAATCTTTAGATAGCTGATAATTACTGCATGCTCTGGCGGCATCCTCGTGAGACATAAAAAACCTGTCTCCATCCGTAGTTTCAACAAAAACAATCCCGTCTTTGTTAGAAGCCTCTATTCTGACATAGTTTTTACTTTGGGAAACAGCCATATTATTACTCTCTTAACAACGCCGGCATCCTCGATATATATCGACATTACACTCTATGAAGCCAAAGGAAATGTTCTCAAACACAACTTTAATGACTATATCATTATAAACAATTCAATACAACTGTCAATAGTATAATTGTTTAATACCTTTTAGATATACTTTTTCTGTTTTGGCTATAATTCACAAAAAAATACCGCAGTGCGTCGATGGGGTGGTCGTAAATGCCGTCTTTCAGCGGCAATTCATCGGCAGCGCTGTCGGGGTAATGGTAGCATTTCATTGCCTCAATCAGTCGTCCGCAGCGGGGGCTGATTACCAAACTGCTTGCGCCATCACCCCGCCGCAAAGCCCGGCGTATCAGTTCAAGCCCCTGCAAAATCGAACTTGCCCGCCATCGCAAGGGTACGCCAAGCGAACGCATTACCGCGGCCGGACTGCTGCCGGTAATATCATTCACGCCCGCGCCTGCCGGGTCGCAAAAACTTGCCGCAACCGAACCAGGCGTTCTCTCAATAATCGCCCGCGCGTGTACGTCAATCGTGGTGCGACTTCGCACATATTCATCAATTACCCGCACAACTGTGTTGCCGTCAACCTGAATCCACAGGCACACAAATGGATTGACAAATCCGAAATCAATCGCGCGATACAACGGCAGATTCGCGTCATATTCCACTGCCGCGACGTGAATATCAGGCTCAAATTCCGCGAATACCGCATTATCCAGCGAAGGCCTGCGGCATAACATTTCGCTTTCAAAGGCTGCTTGTGAACTGCGGCGCATTTGCGTAATACAGTCGTCAATCTTTAGATATCCGCCGGCATTTTTCGCCCGGCCCATACAATATTTGTCAAGTTCGCAGCGCGAACACGAGCGGTCAACGCATTTTTCAATCGACTCGAACATACACCACTTATAAATTGATGAATGATGATTTATGATTGATGATTTTTTTTCTGCCGCATCGACGAGTTTCTGCATAAGGCCGTAAGGTCTGTGCATTGTGCTTAAACATTCCATTCCGCCGATAATGCCGTCTTTGCTCTGTGTGATAAATTTGGCCGCTTCGAAAACCTCCGGCTCGAACAATTCAATTTCATCGCAGCGCAGTTTATGCACGTGTCTGCCGCGCACGCAGGCCGAAGACTGAGTAAGCACTTCAACGCCTGAACCGTTAATAAATACACAGCGATTTTTGCGAATCGGCTCGGCAAGCAGATGTGAAAACCCTGCATTTATATATTGCACGAGATATTCATACATGCGCTGTGCCTGGTCGCCTGAACCTGCGAGAATTCGCACCTGGCAATCCGGCTTGAATATACAATCCAGAAGCGTCGCCACAGCGCCAAGCAGCGTTTTGCCTCCGCCGCGACCGGCCCAGACAATCGCGTCGGAATTGACCGAAACATCGGCGGTCTCTAAACCTCTAACCTTCCCATCAGTATAACAATGCCAAAGATAATCCATCGGCGCACAGTGGTCATCACAAATACGTACATCCGGCACATTCACGCCGAGAAAGGCCTTTACATAATTCCGCAAATCATCACGATTTCGCGGTACAATGGTTTTTAAACTGTCGTACAATTCTCCGATTATATGCATTATTCACCTCTTAAAGTTCTATATTTTTTTACATCTGTTAAGCAGCCGTTTTGCACTGCCGATACTATTTATATGAAGTATTCTGCGCATAAAGTCCGTCACGGAGTGGCGCTTGTTTTAGTGCTTGGAATTATAATGGCCGTTGTTATTATCGGGCTTGGCTATATGGCCCGCTGCACAATTGACCTGGCCATTGCCGACAATACGGTCGTCCGCAGCCGGCTCGACCAGACCGCCCGCAGCGGAATAGAACACGCCAGGGGTCTGCTGCTTAATCCTCAATATATTGCCGGTGAATATTTCACAGGCGCAGCCGGCCAGCAGATTGACTCCGCCAGCGATTACTACTACGACATTACTATAACAAAACAGAGCGAATTAAATTACGATATCGTTTCAGATGCCTATCTTCTTGACGCCGGCAGCAAAACAGCAGAAAGCGTATTTAATGCACAATTACGATTGCATCCGGCCGTTGCTTATTATACCGCTCTATATGATTACCTCACATCGAATCAAACATTTAACGGCGACGTTTACGGCGGACATGGTATAGACAATTATGGTGCGATTTATGGCGATTTGACGGCCGCCGGTGCAATCGGAGGAACAGGCACAGTAACAGGCCAAAAACAAAGCAATGCAACACTAACTATTGCCGCACCAGGCCTTACACCGGCATTCTATCAAACCAGCTACTACTACAATGGCGGCGGGCCTTATGGCGTTACGATTCTCTCAAACGGAAGTTATGACGGGTCGTTTCCTGATGCCTCCGCCGCAATGAATCCTGCCAAAGTTTATTATCGCAGCGGCAATCTTGACCTGAAAAATATGAATCTGACAATCAACGGCGGCACGCTTGTTGTCAGCGGCGATTTGCATCTCAAGGATAGTATGCAGTTGACCATCAATCCTGCCAAAAACATGCCTGCGTTGATAATCGGCGGCAAACTGAACATTGATAACGATTTCGACAGACTCATTGTGAACGGCTATGCGCAGGTCGGAGACATAATTGATATCCACAACAGTCTCCGGACTCGATTTGAGGTCAATGGCTCGCTTTTTGTTCTCGGTGCCGGTATGGATAATACTTCCGGTTGTACTGTTGTGATTAACGCCGCACCGAACAAAGCGGCAATGAAAATTTATACAAGCACGACAAATTATACGCTCTGGTCTCCGGCGAGCGGAGCAGTATATAAATATATTGGGAGATAGAAGGTAGAAGGTAGAATATAGAATATAAATATAGAGGAAAATATGAACCCCAAAACCAACAAAAACAACCCGACTGACGAAAACATCGCCATCCGAATTGACGCCGCCGAGCAAATAGCCGCGATGTATGAGGGCAAGCTCGATGAGCAGAACGCGCAGCCCAGCCCGCAGGCCGAACCCCCGAAAACCTGGCCGGAATTTGAACGTCGCAGCGGCATCAACGACCGCCGAAATGCCGCATCCGACCGCAGGAAATTTGCATTCGGCGCATTTAACGAACGGCGCAGCTGTCAGGAACGCAGAACAACTCGTGGCCGACGAAAAGACGACTAAAAAAACAATTTACATAATTTTTCCGACGGCCAATTCCACATTCAGAGCCGCGAATGTCAATGAGCGTTCAGGCACTCAATTATTTTCGCGGCTCTGAAAAGGTTTTAAACTTTTACGCTTTTATTTCTTCCTCAATGCAAGCAAGCCCAGGGCAAACAATGCTATCGTCGCAGGCTCAGGCGTAATTACAAATGCAAGGTCTATCGACTGGCCGCCTCTGCCGTACAAATCTTCGGGCGGATAACGCAGTTCCTGATAGCCCGGTCCGCCAAGCGGGTAATAAACTGCATCGTCCATAAAATGCTCTATCGAAGTTTTCCAGCCGATATTTGGTGTGGTGTCGTTTGGAAGCTTGATTTCAAGCCAGTAAATCTGACCCTTATTCTGGTAAAAAGCATCAACTATCGGCTCGATGTTTATCTGGAAATAGCTGGTGTGGTCGTTGACTATTACCTCGCGTGGCAGCGGGTTATACCAGCCCTGCTGACCCTGGCCAGCATATATCACTTCATACTCGCCATAGGTGAATTCTCTATTCCAAAGCGGAGTGGCCGGTATGCTGTAACCGCCGGGACCCTGCGGATTGTTGCTGTAAATCGTTACGTCAATTTTTCCGGGTATGCCGTTGGCGGGGGAGCAGTGCCGTTATACCCGCGATATGAAACCCACAGGTGAATATCTGTTACCAGGCCGCTTTCGCTGCATTGCCAGTCATCGGCAATCCTGTGAGCGTCAAATGCAATATCCCAGCCCTGCGGGTCCGGCAGTTGCGGAAAGTGCATCTTATGAGCATATCCCGGAACCCAGCTTGCCATTACGCTAACAACGGCCAATAAACATATTGAAACAAAAATTAACCTTCTCATTTTACACCTCGTTTTCAAAATTAAATTTCTTCTATCTTGCAATTTTGAAATCTTACAGATGATAATCCATCGGAGGTGTGAAATTATGATTTGGGAATTCCTATTTACGGCGGGTGGTCGCCTTGAAATGATTTCGGTGGAGCCATCCTCAAAGTCCATTTGGATTGGCCCGACAACATTACCTTCGCTCCAGGTCTCTACCTTGAACGGGGGAAATGTTTTATCGGACTTGCGGGATAAAGTCAATCAAAATATTTACATTATTTGTAATCTCCGCAACTCTATATTTGACAACACCTTAACTCTATTAACTTGTCAAAGAACACTGGAAAATCAGTCCTGCGCAAGGATTCGCAGAATTTGTGAAGCTTTTTTGTTGCTTATCTTCATAACGGCATTATCGTTTGAATTGTTTTGTTCCCTGTTCGTTTTTTCCGGCAGCGACAAAATGTCCAGGCATGCCTTGCGAAGCGTTTCGCCTTCGCCGTTGTTCATCAGTTCAATCAATTTTGCCGCAGCCAGCGGACGATAACGCGCCAGCAAGATACGGCTTTGCCTGTGAGCCGATTCAATACGATATTGCAGTTCGCTGATAAATTCACTTTGACCAAGCCATCTGCGGTAAGTCTGCATCGTGATTTTATGTTTTGCCGCAGCCGTTTGCTCGTCAACGCCGTTGAAAAGCTCGTCGAGAATAATTTTCTGTTTGAGTGTAATGTTTTTTTTCATTTTTATTTTCCCATTTATTATTTGCGACAGGCTGAATTGTAATGCCGTGATATTTGCACCAGCGCAGCGGCCTTGCGTTTTGCGGACGATATTTCGTCAATATCCGCAGATGCGGCAGCAAGGGCGTTTTCAACAATTACATACTGCCCGTCATCAAGATAAAAGACCATGCATTTGGGCATAGCCGGAATTTCCTTAGGCAATTCAACCGGCTTATACAATGCCTTTATTCGTTCAATGGCCGTTCGGCTTTGCGGAAGCATTTCGGCAAGTTCTGCAATTTCGTAATGTTTGCTCAAAGCGGCAATCAATTCGGATTGTTTTTGCAGTTCGTCTCTGCCGCACAGACGGTTGAGAGTTTGCAGCAGCACAAGCGTCTGTGCGTCGTCAACTTCCCAGACGACGCACATTGCCTGTTTATGGCCGATTTGACGCAGCGCTTCTGTCCTGTGATGGCCGTTTATGATTTGATATTTGTCTTGCTCATTGGGACAGCGGCGTACGACAATCGGCTCGTACCGGCCGGTGGTTTTTATATGCCGAATAAGTTTGTTGAAATTACTTTTGCTCATCCTGTTTGCGTTAAGCGGATGGGCAACAAGATTTTCTACCGGAATCATTTGTGTATTACTCATTTTTTATTCCTCAGTTTTCACCTTTTACTTTTAATTTTTTGTTTTAAGTAATACACCGGTCTGTCGGTCAGGCGGCTTAATACAAATTCCGTCCGTTCCAGCCCGGCGGGCATTTGCTTTCTACTGCCATAGACCTGCATAAAACGGGCAATTTGCGTATTTATGAAGAGCTTTCGCTTTTCATCAAGCCCGTCTATAAGGCTATGCACGGCGGAAGGGTCAACCAGCATATTCTCATCTGCACCCACATAACTTAACGCCTCAAGCAACTGCATATTATTTTCCGATGGCGGTGATTCGTACCTTCGCATTTTTGCCCGCTCGAAAAACGGATTGACCCGCCCCATTGTCGCAAGTGCTTCAACATAAGGCATATCAACCGCGGATGTGGTTTCACTCACCAGCCATGCCGCAAGACTCAGCGAACGATAACGCGGCTCAATTATCACCCTGCTGATTGTTCGCATGTTGTCGTTGAGCCACTGCAAACGCTGCGAAACAGCAAGTCCGTCCAGCACACTGCCGAGGGCAATATTTCGCAGCCGGCAATTGGCTGTGGGCATTGAATATATAATCACGCCGACCGGCGTTTTGTAACGCGCGCGTGCAGGGTGCGTATCAATTATTTTATATATCTTCCACATCGTCGGAACGCCGCAGCTGCGATAGTGAAATCGTGACAAACAATGATAATCGCCGAGACTGCCCGGCTCTATTTGTAAATATTTTGTTATTGAGCAATCAGACATAAACTTCTTTTTGGTTTTTGGCATTTGATATTTGATTTTTATGTATGATTTCGGTTTCGCCGTTAAGGTGTTTAATTACAACCGTTTCTGGCAGCAGGTCGCTTAAAATGTCGTCGTTGGCTGCCGCCAGTATAAAAGTGATTTTGCTGCGGTCTGTGAATTTACGGATGTTGTGAGAGATGACGGCGGCGGCAACCCTGTCAAGATTTGAGCAAAATTCATCTGCGACAATATATTTCTTTCCGCTTGCAATCGCCACAGCAAGGCGGAAGCGGTATTTTTGTCCGTCGCTCAAATAAGCCGGCATATTCAGGGCTGCAAAAATATCCGACAGACCGGCTATGCTCAAAATTCGCAGCGCAGAAAGATAATCGCAGTCAAAACAATCAACGCAGGTCTTGTCATCCGGCAGAGGTATGCCGTTGATATCGACGGTTTCTTCACGCGGCAGTTGGGCAATAATTTCACGAAGCACAACGCTTTTGCCGCAGCCGCTGGGTCCGGTTATAAAAATTATTTCGCCCGGCGATATGTCAAGTTCGAGTCTGTGTGTTATAGAATTATCTCGCAGTCGTCCGACCGATACGCCGAAAGCACGGAGCGTCGAAGCCACCTTTGGCGTTATTTTCCCTGACCAGTCAAATTTTTTTTCTACGCTAATCATTTCTCACCTCTGATATTTGGCCGAGCGTTTTTCTTACAAAATATCTTGAGCATTGCATTTCCTCGGCAATATGATTTTCGCTTTTGCCTTCAATGTAATACCCCCGGGCGATTTGCATTTGTAGCGGAGTAAAGTGATGGGCATTTCTGATGATATTGGGATAATTACTATCCAGAAGTCTTTTTGCTATTCTTGCTACTCGCCGGGCAATAGTAGCTTCATTCACACCTGCCAATGTTGCCATTTGCTTATACGTGGCATTGGTATTCATAAAAATTCCAAGAAGCTGCCTATCAGCATCTTCCAGCCAATCCATCCGTGCATATATCACATCCGATTGCCTCAATAATTCCGACTTGACCTGTCCTTTAATTCTCATATCTATATATATTTTAATTATAATATGTTATATATCTACCAAACTTTATTATATTTTAGTAATTCATTATTTTTTGTCAATAAAAATATTTGATTAAAACATAACATTTGTTCATAAATCTATTTATTTTAATGATTAACAAACAAATAAAATTTTTTATTTTTGAAAAAGAATGCCGTTGTATCGATGAAGACCCCCGAGTAAATCGCGATAAAGAAACCACGCGAATATATCGCGGGGCTAACAAAAAAGAAAACATTTAACCTCCGATTAATTCCCAATGCCCAATTTTTCAATGACCAGAGAATACCAAGTTTTTAAATGCCCAATATTCCGGCGAAAGCCTTTTGGTTATTGGTAATTGAAAATTCTCTGGTCATTCGGATTTGGTCATTGGTCATTAAATGGATGTTGGAATTTGTTTATTGGATGTTTATATCCACTAAACCCTATCCCTTATACCCTATACCTTATTGGGGGTTGTCTTTTGTTTTCATTGCCGGTGATTGAAAAATATGGTATTATTTGCCTTTGTTATGGCGGCAAAAGCAGAAATAAACATTGAAAAGTGCAAAGGTTGTTATTACTGCATAGATGTATGTCCGGCCGGGGCGATAGTACGCAGCGGCTTAAGCAACAGCAAAGGCTACGATTATGTAGAGGTTGACCGGTCTAAATGTACCGGCTGCCAGAGATGTTATATCGTCTGCCCGGACTGCTGTTTTACGATAGTTTCAGACTCAATGGTTAAAAATAATAAATAGTTTGTACGGGCATGGAAGCGACACATACCGGCAAAAAAGTTTTGATGAAAGGCAACGAGGCCGTAGGCGAGGCTGCGATAAAGGCAGGCTGTCAGTGTTATTTTGCGTATCCGATTACGCCGCAGACCGAAACACCCGAATACCTCAGCCGCAGAATGGAAGAAACAGGCCGGATATTTTTACAGGCTGAAAGTGAAGTGGCGGCAATAAATATGGTCTTTGGTGCGGCCGCTGCCGGAGCAAGAGCGATGACCAGTTCGTCATCGCCGGGTATAAGCCTCAAACAGGAAGGTATATCGTACATTTCCGCAGCGCAGCTTCCGTGTGTAATTGTAAACGTTGTTCGCGGCGGACCCGGACTTGGCAACATTGACGCCTCGCAGGCAGACTATATTCAATCGACCCGCGGCGGCGGACACGGCGATTACCGCTGTATAGTTCTTGCGCCGAACAGCATTCAGGAATGCTACGATATGACGATGAATGCCTTTGATTTGGCGGATAAATACCGCATTATTGTGATGATTCAAAATGACGGCATTATTGGGCAGATGGTCGAGGCGTTTGAGATGCACGAATATATACCGCTGTTCGACAATCTGCCCGCAAAGGACTGGGCATTAACCGGCTGCAGGGGGCGGCAGCCGAATGTGTGCCATACGCTTTATCTCGGCACTAACGGCCTTGAGAAGCTCAACCGCCAGTTGCAGGAAAAATACGCGCGGATTCAGCGCGAACTGGCCTGGTTCGAGGAGTACGCCTGCGAAAATGCCGAGCTGATTATTGTTGCTTACGGGGCTGTCTCGCGTATAACCAAAGCAGCCATAAAACAGCTCAACGGCAGCGGCAGAAGGGTCGGACTTTTCAGGCCGCGTACCTTATGGCCTTATCCGTCGCAAAGACTCGCCGAGCTGGCCGGAAAAATGAAAAAACCGAAATTTTTAGTTATTGAAATGAGCGCAGGCCAGATGCTTATTGATGTGCAGCTCGCTTTAATGGATGTTGTGCCGAAGAAGGATATTTATTTCGAGGGTATGGGCGGCGGATGGTATTCTTCTGTTGAAGGCACGTTAAAAAAAGTTCAGGAGATACTCGGCTGATGACTCAAACTATATTAAAACGGCAGCCTTCAAGCATTACCGAAGGTTCGACGCATTATTGCGGCGGCTGCGGTCACGGAATAACTCTGCGGCTTATCGGCGAAGTGGTTGATGAGCTTGGGGTTCGGGAAAATATGATTCTGACTTCACCGGTGGGCTGCGCGGTAGTGATGTACGATTACCTGAAATGTGATTCGATAGAATGCGCTCACGGCAGAGCGCCTGCCACAGGCACTGCCATTAAGCGGGTTCATCCCGATAAGTTTGTGCTTATATACCAGGGCGACGGCGATTTGGCTGCAATCGGCACAGCCGAAATAATTCATGCGGCAAACCGGGGTGAAAATCTTACGGTGATTTTCGTCAATAACGCCGTTTACGGTATGACCGGCGGACAGATGGCTCCCACGACGCTGATAGGCCAGCGCACCACGACAAGCCCTTTCGGCAGGACAATCAAAGGCATGGGCAGACCTATTCGTATTTGCGAACTGCTCAGCAACATTGAAGAAACGAAATATATCGAGCGCGTCAGCGTGCATAATGTTCGTAATATTCAAAAGGCAAAAGCTGCAATAAAAAAGGCGTTTAATAATCAGATTAACGGCGTTGGTTTTTCTCTTGTGGAGATTTTATCGATGTGTCCCATCGGCTGGCGTTTATCTCCGCAGCAGTCGCAAAAATATATCGAAGAACAAATGCTTCATTATTTTCCGCTGGGCGTTTACCGGGATGTTGAGTATTGAAAAATGATTACAGTTTCAACTGAGGAAAGAAATATTCTGATTGCCGGTTTTGGCGGGCAGGGCGTAATTATGGCAGGCAATGTGCTGGCGTATGCGTGCATCGAGTCCGGCAAAAATGTTCTGGCAATGGCCTCGTACGGCGCAGAAGTTCGCGGCGGCACCGCCAAGGCGCTTATATCAATAAGCAATGAGCCTATCGATTCGCCGATTATTGCAAATCCGAATACGGCAATGATAATGAACAGACCGTCGTTCATAAAATATATCGAGACCATAAAACCGCACTCGCCGGTTATTCTCATCAGCTCGATGATTGACTACCATACTTGTCCGCGAAGCGACCTTGACCTGGTGCCGATTGATGCCACAAATATTGCTATTCGAATGGGCAATATTCTGGTGGCTAACATAATACTGCTCGGTACGCTCATCCGCAAAACCGGCATACTAAACTCCGACGACGTGCGAAAAGGCCTGGTGCGAGCCTTTTACAAGGGCAAAAAACACCTGTATTATATCAACGAACAGGCTTTCGAGACAGGTTATAACTTGATTTAGTTTAAGCCAAATGTTAAAATTGATAAGGCAGGCATATAAACGCCGATAAATAAAATAGAATAGGCAGCTCGTATTGGGCGTACCTGCCGGCCATAAGGTTTTTAATGAAATTTTGGAGTACTGATGGCTAAAGTGAGCAATTCGTCCGGCAGACGAGAAATATGCAGTTTTTGCGGACGCAATCGAAAACATCCTGACGCTTTTGTCGAGGGGCCGGGCGGTATATTCATCTGCCCCGAATGCGTTGACCTGTGCTATAACATCGTAAAGCAGGAACGCCGCCGGCTGCAGGGGGCTTCCGTAGCGATTAAGCAGGTGCCGAAGCCTCGCGAAATCAAGGAATATCTCGACCAGTATGTAATCGGACAGGACAGGGCTAAAAAAATTCTTGCCGTCGCCGTGCATAATCACTACAAAAGGCTGCTGCATACCGATAGCCAAAGCGACGATGTTGATATTGACAAATCCAACGTTTTACTCATTGGTCCGACAGGTTCAGGAAAAACACTGCTTGCCCGCACACTGGCAAAACATCTGAACGTGCCGTTCGCAATCTGCGATGCCACAACGGTTACCGAAGCGGGCTACGTGGGCGAGGACGTTGAAAATTTTCTTCTGCGTCTTTTGCAGAACGCAGATTTCGATATCGAAGCTGCTCAGCGAGGTATTGTTTATATTGACGAAATTGACAAAATCGGCAAGACCAATCAGAATATCTCCATCACCCGCGATGTATCCGGCGAAGGAGTGCAGCAGGCTCTACTGAAGATGCTCGAAGGCACAATAGCAAATGTTCCTCCGCAGGGCGGCCGTAAACACCCCGAACAGTCGTATATCCAGATTGATACCTCGCATATTCTGTTTATATGCGGCGGCACGTTCGTTGGTCTTGAAAATATTATTAAAAAACGACTCGGCCGAAAAATGATAGGCTTTGACTCCGAGCAAAAGGCCGTTACGGACGTCAAGGCCGATTACAGCGAAGTGCTTAGACAGGTTACGCCTGAAGATATTGTCGAATATGGTATGATACCTGAAATTGTAGGCAGGCTGCCTGTGGTTTGTACGCTTGAAGCGCTCAGCCAGGCTGCTCTTGTCGATATTCTTACCAAGCCTAAAAATGCCCTCGTGCGACAGTATCAGAAGTTTTTTGAAATGGAAAACGCAACTTTGCGTTTCACCGACGATGCACTGCAAGCTCTTGCCGGCAAAGCAATGAAACGCGATACCGGCGCACGTGCCTTGCGCGCAATTGTCGAGGAACTGATGACCGATTTAATGTATCAGCTGCCCGAAGAACCCAAGTCCCGTGAATATGTGATAACCAGGGATGTTGTCGAAGGCAGGGTGAATTTGTTCGAAGCGGTCCAGATTCGCAAACGCGAATCCGCCTGAAAAATATTCAAAACCGGCAGACGATAATCAAAATACGACATACGGCGTTTTTTACATCCTTAGGGAAATTCCACCTCTTTTTTATGCCGCACCTTCAAAAATTGCATCGCAGTTTTATTCCGCTCTTTACACAAGTTGTTTAGTATAAGCAAATTTGTGCATTCAATGCTCAGGCGATGCTATCGGACTTTTTACCTCGGACCATAACAGTTTAGGCAACATAAATGCACTTTGTTAAACCAAACATTGCCCATTTTTAAGGAAAAAGACTGTGAAAAAGATGTTACAGTTACCAATAAAGGCGACGCCTCGGCAAACAATCTGATGATTGAGGATGTTGCTCCGGCAGGCTCACTGGCTGAAAATGTTATCACATTCCGGCCTCTTGCTTCGCTTGCTCCAAAGGCCAAAGCTACATGGCGTGTGGTTGTAAAAGCCAAAGACGCCGACAATGTAAGATTTAAGGTTGCCATGAATAGCGACCAGCTTACCCGGCCGGTTGAGGAAACTGAATCGACAAACTTCTACAAGTAATGCGCAAGGCAGCGTAAATACAAAAAGCCGTAAGACCGCTTACGGCTTTTTTATGCGCATCAGAGAAACAGACCAGGTCTGCATTTATTGAATTTCCCTGCCCTGCCGCCGCAGTTGCCAGATGTCATCGCAGATATGCAAAAGCTCAAACCGGCCGGCCAATAATTTCCCCTGAAAATCAATAACAAAACTGCCGGCTGATTTGCAAATAAGCGAGCTGACGCCTTTGTCAATCATTTCAACCGAAGCATTGCCCTGATTGACAGGCCCCTGATAATTCAGAAATTTTCTGTCGTGGTCAAATATGCGGCAAATTCTTTGCGGCTCATCAAAGCCCGTCTGCGGGTCGGACTCGATTCGCCAGGTCCACAGCGCATCGCCCGAATCAATCATCAAATCCCAGTGGACATTCCGGCCGCGTATATGTTTGTGAATTACAAATTGTCCGTCAGATTTTTCCTGTACGGCGGAGTATTTCATAGGTATCCCGTGCAATGACAAGCTCCTCATTGGTTGGAATCATCATCGCATAAACTTTCGAGGAAGGCTTTGAGAAAATATGCTCGTTGGCATTATTTTTTCCCTCGTCAATCTCCAGTCCAAGATAGGCGAAATTAGCCAGCACCCTGGAGCGAACGGCGGGATTATTTTCGCCTATGCCGGCAGTGAATACTATTGCGTCAACACCGTTTAGTGCGGCAACATAAGCGCCGACGTATTTTATAATTCGATATTCAAATACATCCAGGGCGATTTGTGAATTTTCATCACCGGCTGCGATTTGTGCGTATATATCACGGATATCGCTTTTGCCGCACATACCAAGCAGGCCGCTTTTCTTGTTAAGCAGGTCGTTGGTTTGTGCGACAGTCATACCGAGCATTTCCTGAAGATAAAGCACAACAGCAGGGTCAATATCTCCGCTGCGCGTGCCCATTACAATGCCTTCAAGCGGCGTAAGCCCCATCGAGGTATCGACGCTTTTGCCGTTGCTGAAAGCGGTAATTGAGCCGCCGTTGCCGATATGCACGGTAATTATTTTTGTCTGCTCGAAGGGCCTGTTCATCAACTGTGCAGCCTCGCGGGCGACATAGCCGTGGCTTGTGCCGTGGAAACCATACTTGCGGATGCCGTGCTTTTTATACAATTCCATCGGCAGGGCGTAAAGATAAGCCTTTTTCGGCATTGTCTGATGAACAGCCGTATCAAATACTGCGACGTTCGGCGTTTTTGGCAGCAGTTCCCGACACGTCTGTATGCCCACAATGTTCGGCGGATTGTGCAGGGGTGCAAGTTTACAGTTTTCCTCGATGGCTTTCAGCACCTCATTGCTAATTAAGGTCGAGCCTGTGAACCGCTCGCCGCCATGAACGACCCGGTGGCCTATGCCGTCAATTTCATTTATATTTTTCAATACGCCGTGCCTTGAATCAACCAGTATCTCCTCGATGGCCCGCATGGCGGCCTTATGGTCCGGCATATTTTTTTCAATGGAAATTTTATTGTCGCCGCGCAAATGTTTGAGCATCGAACCGCTCAACGCGATTCTTTCCGCAAGACCTTTCGCAAGAAGTTTGTATTCTCCGTCTATGCGAAAAAGCTGATACTTAATACTGCTCGACCCGCAGTTGATAACAAGAATATTCATTTAAAATCCTAAAAATAAATCAAAAAAATCAAATACCAAAAATCAAAAACAGTGGAAGTAAAACCGAATTTTTGTTTTGAATTTTTAGTATTGGTTATTGGAATTTGTTTCGTATTTCGATATTCGAATTTCGGATTTTCTATCCGCATGCCTGAATCGCTGTTATTGCAATAGTGCCGAAAATATCATCAGCATTGCAGCCGCGGGAAAGGTCGTTCACCGGCCTGGCAAGACCCTGCAAAATAGGCCCGTAAGCCTCCATACCCGCAAGTCTTTCAGCCATTTTGTAAGCAATATTTCCAACCCCAAGATCAGGAAAGATAAATACGTTTGCCTGCCCTTTAAGAGGACTGTCGGGACATTTCTTTGCGGCCACGGCAGGCACAAAGGCGGCGTCAAACTGCAATTCGCCGTCTATTGCCACGGGCTGATTTATCTGGGCGGCAATTTTTTCCTTCGCAAGTCTTGTCGCCTGTATCATTTTATCAGGGCCGGCGCCTTTGGCCGAGCCTTTGGTTGAATACGACAGCATTGCAATACGCGGCACAATGCCGAACTGCAAAGCGGTTTTTGCGGTTGACAAGGCAATATCCGCAACCTGCTCGGCATTCGGGTCCTGGTTCAGGCCTGAATCGGCAAACAGTAAAGTCATTTCGCCGCGACACATAAAGAACATACTTGAAACGGTCTGCACGCCTTTTGCTGCTTTGATGATTTGCAAAGCAGGGCGAATCGTATCAGGTGTGGAATGCACCGCACCGGAGACAAGCCCGTCTGCGGCGCCGGTTTTCACCATCATTGTGCCGAAATACATCTCGTCGAGCATCTGCTTTTCGGCCTGCTGCTCGGTTAGCCCTTTGTTCCTGCGTAATTCGTAGTACATCTTTGCGAACCGGCTTGTCAGCGGACTGTTTTTAGGGTCAATAACTGCAACAGCGCCGTCAGGCACACCCGCACTTTTCAGAGCCTTGAAGATGTTATCCTGATTGCCGAGAATTGTCAGTCTGACTAATTTCCGCTGAACAGCCTTTGCTGCCGCTGCTATTGTGCGAGCATCGCTGCCTTCAGGCAGAACAATATGTTTATAAACCGACTGTGCCTTTTCTGTCGTCCGTTCAAGAAAACTTTTAACTTGTGACATAAACTTCACTGAAAAAAAATTAAAAATCAGAAAAACAACAGTATTATATCCTTCTAATTCTCTGCGCCAAGTCCGCAGAATCAAATAAAAACAATAACCCCGCAGCGCCGTTTTAGAAACTTATGAGACTATATATATCGCTATTGACTTATAAATATTTTATTGGTGATTTTTTGGACATAAACGGTCAGGTCATCAAAGATTGTGTAAAGCACAGGCACAACCAAAAGGCCCAGCCATCCGCCGACAATCAGGCCGCCAATCTGCACCATTGCCATTGGCGACATCATTTCGCCGCCCCATCCGCGACCCAGCGCAAGCGGCACCAGAGCAATAATTGTGGTAAGATTTGTCATAAGCAAAGGTCTCATTCGCCTTTTGACAGCCTGAATAATCGCCTCGGTTCTTTCTGCGCCTTCAGCACGCAGAGTTTTAATATAGTCAATTACAATAATCGCATTGTTGACGACAAGACCTACCAGAATCACAATCGCCATTATGGAGAATATGGAAAATGTGCCGCCCATCAGAAACAGGGCCAGCAATACGCCAATCAGACTCAGCGGCACGGTAATCATAACTATCAGCGGCTGCACATAAGATTCAAGCAGGCTTGCGATAACCATATACGTAAGGCAAACTGCCATAATAAGCGCAATACCCAGTCTTACGAAACTTTCCTGCATACGTTCTATCTGTCCTGCAAAGGAAATCGAGACTCCCGGATATTTTTCGAGCAGCGGTTTTAGCTGATTAACTATTTCTGCGGCAAGCTCGCCGGTGCTTATGCCTGTCGCATCACAGCTTATTGTGGTAAGACTTTGTCTGTTCTTGCGAAACAACTGCGAAGGTCCGGTAGCGTAAGAAATCGCCGCAATCTGTGGAAGCGGTATCAACTGGCCGCGATTATTGATTACGGTAAGTTTGTCTATATCGTCAATTGTTTTGCGAGACTGTTTGCTGTTTCTTATTCGTATGTCATAACTGAAACCGCCTTCGCGGTATTCGCCTGCAAGAAGCCCGTCAAAGGCGGCAGCAACCGTTCTGGCAAGATACTGCGAATCCACCGCGGCATCTTCGCATTTGATTCTGTCGGGAATAATTTTCACTTCCGGCTGGCCTGGGCGGTAATCGGTGTCAAGGTCGATTACGCCGGGTATCTGCTGTATTATCGTAAGACCTTCGGCAACGAAGGCTTTTACATCCTGCACATCATCCGCGGTTATCTCCATTTGAATCGGAGCGCCGCCTGGACCTTCGGCTTCTTCGAGTATCTTGATTTTTGCGCCCGGTATTTGTTTTGCTGCAATGACCGGCCTTAATCTGTCCATTATTTCGCGTGTGCTTTGACGCCTTTGATTTTTATCAACGACGTGAACGATTAACTGTGCCTGATTAACAGACTGGCTCGACGCCGTTGTTCTGCCGCCGAGAGTTCTTCCAATACTCGAATAAATGCCGGTAAGTTCAGGCAGTATATTCGGATCTTCAAGCACCTGCTCGACCTGTGCAACGGCTGCGTCAGTTTCCTCGAGCCTTGTGCCGGTGGGCATTTCCATGATTATTGAAAACTTACCCTCATCCATACTCGTTATAAATTCAAAGCCGATAAATCTGCCCACACCAATAAAACACAGTATCAGCGCCATGACAGCCGTAATAACGGTCCGCCAGCGATGCCGCAGACATTTTGCAAGAACGTTGGCATACATATTCTTAAATTTCTCAAGCCTGAGGTCAACGAAGGCAATTATTTTTTCAAGAATATTCTCAACAGTGATGAATCTTGAGCGGGATTTTTTACTGCCGAGAAAATGCGCCGCCATCGTAGGGGTAAGCATAAACGACACAATCAGCGATACAACCGTGGATATGCAGGCTGTCAGCCCCATATCCCTAAAAAACCGTCCGACAATCCCGCCCATAAAAGCAATAGGCACAAACACGACAATGTTGGTGAGCGTTGTAGCGGCAACTGCTATGGATATTTCCTTTGTGCCGACGATTGCGGCATCAGCGGGCTTTTCACCCAAATCTATTCTGCGCGTAACATTTTCCAGCACAAGGATTGAATTATCGACCAGCACACCTATCGTCATTGCCAGCCCCATCATACTCATCATATTGACGGTAAAGCCGGAAACATACATAATCACAAAAACCGTCGCAACGGAAATCGGCATACTTAGCGCAACGATAAACATACTCCGAAAATTGTGCAGAAACAAAAACAACACTACCGCAGTAAGCAAAATGCCGATTTGCATTGTTTCAAAAACGTTGCTTATCGCCCCTTCAATCCAGGTTGCCGATTCGTCCTCGATTGTGATTTTATAATCGGCAGGTAAAACAGACCTGAGCTTTTCAATTTCTTTTTTTACATGGCGTACAACTTTGACGGTATTGCCGTCGCTGCGTTTCTGAATGCTCATGCCTACGCAGGCATTTCCACTTGCCCGAACTTTATCACGGATATCCTTGTAGGCGTCCTTAACCTCGGCTATGTCGCGGATATACAGATTTTTTTCCGGTGCAGTAATAATTTTCGCATTGCGGATTTCGTCAAGACTGTAAAATTTGCCTTTAAACTGAATGGTAAACTCTCTGCTGTTCTGCTGAATCTGTCCGCCGGGACTTTCAAGATTTACAGCGTTTATAGTGGCAATGACGTCGGTGATGTTCAGACCGTTTGCACGCAATCTCTGCTGGTCGGTAAGGACGTGAATTTCGCGTTCCTCGCCGCCGATAATTGTAACAGAAGCTACCCCCGGTACGGTTGAAACCCGGTCCTTTATACGGCGGTCGGCCATCTGAAAAATTTCAGTAAGCGGTCGCGGCGCAGCAACCGCAAGCTGCATTACAGGCTCGGCATTGAAGTCCAGCTTCTGCACTACCGGGTCGTCAGCCTCCTTGGGCAGCGTATCCCGAACAATATTAACCTTGTCGCGCACGTCCGCAGCGGCCACATCCACATCGGTTTCAAGATAAAATTCTATCATTACAATGCTGATGCCCTGCTGCGAAATGCTCCGAAGATGCTTAACGCCTTCGACTGTGCTTACCTCATCCTCAATTTCCTTTGTAATAAGCTGTTCAACCTCCTCAGGACCTGCACCCTGATAAGTCGTCATCACGGTAACCATTGGAAATTCAATCTTCGGGAATAATTCGACAGGAAGCTGAAAATAACAAAATATGCCAAGGCCGGCAAACGCCAGCATAATCATAGCTACCGAAACAGGACGTTTGACTGAAAATTCTATAATACCCATACTGATTTTAGATTTTGGATTTTAGATTTTAGATTTTGGATTTTGGATTGAAGAAAATTCGACCTGCACCTTCATACCCGGTTTGATGTTCTCTCCGGCAAGAGTAATAAGTCTCATGCCGTCTTTAAGGCCGTCAACGACCTCAATCATATCGCCCAGATTTTTGCCGATTTTCAGCGTAATTTCCTCAACAAATCCGTCGGCGTTCACATTCAACGCATACTTTTTTTCGCCGCTTGTTCGTACCGCATCTGCAGGAACAACAAATGTATTTTCCTTATTATTTGTAATAATATACGACCGGGCGAACATGCCGGGACGCAAAGTTTTATCGGAATTGTCAATCAGTATTCGCGTACGAAAATCTCGCGATTGCACATTGGCCATCGGGTTAATTTCCTCAATAACGCCAAAAAATTCCGCACCCGGCAACGCATCAACCGTAACCCTTACCTGCATATCCTGTTTTATGTGCCGCAGATATATTTCCGAAACATCAACTATCTGCCAGACTTTGGAAATATCCAGCACGTGAAAAATTTCCTGTTTAAGGTCCACATAATCGCCCTGCTCGAATTTTTTAAGGCTTACCAGTCCTGCAAACGGCGCTTTTATGTAGTGATTTTCGAGCATATCGGTCGAAAGCCCCACATTCGCCGAGGCCAGTTCAAGTTCGGCCCGGGCTATTTTAAACTGATTTTCCTGAATCTGCACCTGCTGCAAAGTTGCGGCCTGCTGCTGATACATCTGCTGCTTGCGCTCAAGCTCAATCTGCTGAAGATTGAAGTTCGCCTGCGCTCTTGCAAGCTGTGCCTGGGCGGCCTGTAGTTCAAGTTTGCTTTTGGTATCGTCGAGTGTAACAAGCAGTTGATTCTGCTCGACAAAGTCGCCGGTTTTCACATGCAGTTGTTTTATTTTATCCGCTACTTTGGTAGTTATGGTTGAATCGGCAAAGGCCTCGATTGCCCCGCTTATGGATATGGTTTCCTCAAGCGGCCCGCTTTGAACCGTAAAGACCCGCACAGGCAGCCCCTTTTCTATTTGTATCTGTTCAATACTTTTTGCCCTGGGAGCTGTCTTTATTTTGTAAAACCGCCAGCCCGTCAGAACAATAAATATCAAAATCGCTATTAAAACTATTCTGCGTTTTTTTGTCATTGTGATATCTCCGCGGTATCTTTAATCTGTGAATCATCTGCAATAACAGGAAGTTCGCTTTCGCCGATGATGCCGGTCGCCGCACTGAGATTGTATTTTGAAAGCATATAGTTGTGTACCGACCTGACATAATCAGCGCGAGCCTGGGCAAGGTCAAGCTCGGCTGAAATTACGTCCAGTGAGGTATTGGTTCCCTGTCTGAAATTGACCTGGGCCAGCCGCAAAGCCTCGGCAGCGTTATCAACATTGCCCTGCTGAGAAATTACAAATTCATCGCTGCTTTTAAGATTAAGCAGCGCCTGCGTTATTTCATACTGAACCTGCTCCTCCATTTTTCTGAGGTTAATCTTTTGTTTGCGAAGATTCGCCCGTGCCTGTGCAACCCGTCCGCTTGTTCTGCCGCCGTCGAATACCGACCACTCAACAACTATGCCGAGACTGGAGGAATAATCATTTTGTTTTTGTCCGTTGAAAAAATAATTTGAGCCGGGATAATCCTCCTGATAGGCCGCATCCAAATACGCTTTGGGCCGGCTTTCCGATTTTTTGGACAACACATCGGCATTGGCCAGCCGCACATTAGACTCGCCCACAAGCAGTTCCGGCCTGCTGGTCATGGCTAAGGCAAGACACTGCCGGGCATCCACATCTATCTTCTGATAAGCCAGAGGATCGCTTAAATTGACATCGCTTAATTGTGAAACGCCCATCGCGTTTAAAAGACCGGCAACGGCGATTCTGTAGTCGTTTTGCCTTTGAATCAGTTCGGCTTCAATGGCCTGCAGCCTTACCTGCGCACGCAGGACTTCATATTTAAGCGATTCGCCCTGCTCGAATTTTGTACGGAACAATCTGAGATTTTCCGTAGCGTCTATTTTTGCCTGTTTGGAAACATTGACAAGCTCACCGGCTAAAACTGCCGAGAGATATTTACCCAGTACATCCAGCCGCACTTTTTGTACTGTTTTGCGAAGTTCCTGTCTGACCTGATATTCATAAGTAGCCGCTGCATCCATCGCAGCTTCGGATTCTCCGCCCTGATATAAAGGCTGACGCAGCTTTGCAGACCATTCATAACTTTGACGGGGATTGGAAGGATTTTCATCTTTATGAGCCTTCGCAAAAGTACCGACCGAAATTTTGGGCATAGCCGTAGCCGTCGCTTCGACTATCTGACCTCTTGCCTTGTCAAGATTGGTCTGTTGAGCAAGGATTTCCTTGTTGTTCTGCATTGCCACAGCTAAACATTGTTCAACCGTCATTTCGCCGTTAAGCACCTGCGGCATTCTTGCATCACGCGCAGCGTTCGGCTCGGCAGTTGTCAAAGACTGATAACTGCTGATGCGATTTTGACGAAACTCTTCGGCAATTTTGGTTTTGTATTTCTCAGAAACGCAGCCCGATACCAAAACAATCGCCGTACAGATTAAAGTCCGAACAGATAATGCGTAATGTTTCATTTCACAACTATCCCGGCAAAAAATAATCTGCTTATAGTATCAGCCCTGGCAGAAAGCTCATAACGCTTGTCTTCTCCGAGCCAGTCATACAAAAACGCATCGCACAATCCGTCAAGCGCAACAGCCATGTCGTGCGGATATATATCGCTTCTGAACAATCCCTGCTTAATGCCTTTTTGAAATTCATCAACCAGCTGCCGCATTACACGGGAATGCTCCGGGCCGACAACTTTACACCACAATTCGCTTTTGATAAATCTGTCATTCATTCGCTGCTGCGTGTACATCCGGACAAAATCAGGATATTCCGTGCATATCGCACACCACACCTGAATATAGCGATGAACCGCCTGCTTCGGTCCGCCGGCAGCAGCAATTTCATCGCTTATCCTTGCACCTAATGTGCTGATACGCCATTGAATTACCGCTTCGTACAGACTTTCCTTGCCCTCAAAAAACTTATAAAGCGACCCGACGGAAAACTCCGAAGCAGCCGCTACATCTTCCATAGTAGCTTTAAAAAAACCTTTTTCGGCAAAAATTTTTTCTGCCGCCCGGAGTATCTCCTCACGATGAGCCTGCTTTTCACGCTCTTTTCGCCCTAATTGAATCTGCAAAACAAAACTCCTAACGTCTTATAATAAAATAAGTTGCGTAAGTATAAATATGCACATTCATTTTATGAATCTATATTCATTATATAAATCAATAATTCAATTGTCAAGTATGGATTATAAAAATTTTAATGCCTAAAAACTCTTGCTTATTTTGACAATGTATTTACAATCGTTCGGTTATTGCCGCAGGTGTTAGCATTCAGAATTGACAATCATCGAATATCAACACTTTTTCGGAGATATTTATGGCAGCGGGACATAACTTCATTGTCTGGTTTTATATTATGATATGTCTGAATATGCCTGTATTGTCGGGATGCAAAACCAAATTGGCCAAACAGCCGGCGGCAAACGGAGAAGTAAAAATGAAATTTCAATTAACAAGTTCCGCATTTGAAAATAATCAGCGAATACCTGTCCAATACACAGGCCAGGGCAAAGACATCAATCCGCCTCTGAAATGGGCAAACGCTCCTGCTGAAACGAAGAGTTTTGCTGTTATAAGCGATGACCCTGACGCACCCGGCAGAACATGGGTACACTGGGTTTATTTCAATATACCCGCCGATAAAACCGAACTGCCGGAGGGTATCAAAAATCTCAAACAACTGCCCGACGGCTCGCGTCAGGGAATTACCGATTTCGGCTCAATCGGTTATGGCGGACCGATGCCTCCGCCGGGTTCTGTCCACAGATATTTCTTCAAAATATATGCGCTTGATGCTATGCTCGATTTACAGCCGGGAATAAGCAAAGACCGACTGCTCAAAGCGATGAACGGCCATATATTGGCAGAAGCACAACTGGTCGGAACTTACAGCAGAAACTAAGGGGAACCGAAATATCCGTCAAAGCCGTTATAATCGTCAAAGTCGGTTGGTTGTTTAAAACCGCTTAAAGCCGATAATAAACCCCATTTCCTTTAATTTTTGCCATCCTCCAAAACATTTATTTAAATACACAGAAATTCTCTGCGCATGCCCAGGCAGCCTGCCCATCCGGCCGATTTATTTTATATCCTTTAAGAAAACAGGCTACAGATTTCAAGGAGTATTGAGGTGGATACGAAAGCTCAAACAGGCCGGGATTTTTGCCGCCGGGGATATATAGGCGGGATTCTGCGCTTTGGTTTTCTGTCAATATTTCTATTCAATACATTGCTTTTCGCCTATGTTGCGCTGCCGGACAATAACATAAAATCTGCCCGTGCGCTGCGGTGGATGGCCAGACTCAAAGCAGCCGGGGGGGATTTTTCCGGCGCTTTGAAACTCGCTGAAAGCGCCTGCGGGCTTGCGACAATCGACTCCGAGAACAACGAGGAAGCCGGCAGTTGCCATATTGAGCTGGCGTTTCTTTACAAAGAGCTTGGCGATTATAACCTGGCGATGAATCACTGCACAAGAGGGCTTGAAATAATGCAGGCATATTACGGCACGATGCATCCTCATACGGCAGGCGCTATGCGTATAATGGCGTGCATTCAGCTTGCAAATGGCGATTACGAATCCGCCGAAAATCACATAACATCAGCAGTGCAAATTATGGAAAATTTGTTTCCAAACGATCAAATTATGACCGCCGGATATATGGTTGATATGGCCGATATACTCACGGTACAGGGAAAATTTGAAAATGCCTGCCGGCTCTATCAGACGGCGCTGGGACTGATTGAAAAATATTATGGCCGGGAAAATCCTTACACGCTTACGGTCAAATGCCGTTTTGCGGCCTATTATGCAGCAGTAAAACAATATTCAAAAGCCGAAGAGATTCTTGACGAGGTTTTGCCGATGCAGCAGAAGATTCACGGTCAGGACAGCTATATTCTGCTTACCGGCCTTAAAACGAAACTTATCTGCGATACGGCAATGGGCAATCAACAGTCCGTTGCGACGGTTTCCGAACAGATAGCAAGAATTACGGCAGCCAGAAATACAAAAACGCTTTACAGTTCCGAGTCGGGCGGACAGACAAACAGGTCGGCAGGATAAAACAAAACCTGCCGGGCTGTCCCGGCAGGTTAAAACGAATATTAATCGTCAATTGTTATCGTGTTGCCTCGGCCATGCGAGCCATTATAAGCATAGCCACTCCTTCATTACCGCTGCTGGCAAGCCTGTCAACATATTTTTCAAAGGCAGCGGCAACGGCTCTGTCGCCGTCCCAGCCGAGTTCACGATTAAGCACTCTTACATAAGCCTCAACGCCTTTTTCAAGCCAGGCAACCGCATTGGCATGAACTAAATTACCTGCCGCATCGCGTCTTGCAAGCTCGGCATTAACCGCCACAAGCTGCTCTGCGCTGGGCGGAGCGGTAATATCCATCAGCGGTGAAACGGCTGCAATTAAATCTGCAACCGCAGCATCGGGGCCGGCCTGAATGATTTCAACCGAATCCCGCAGCCGCTGACACGAATCGCAAAGCTGGTCGCTTTGGTCGGTATCCGTGGCCTGTGCAAATGCATTATTCAGGTATATCTGCTCATTTTCCGCGCCAAGCTCCTGCCGCAGCCAGGCAAGCAGTTCCGGGCATCCGACAGGCAGCAGAATTGTTTCCGGCACATATTGCTCAAGTTCCATAAACGCAGGCGGAATAGGCTCAGGCGTTGGTCCCGGCGCTGGAGCTGGAGCGCCTAATATCGGCTCATCGCCCGGATGAAGCACTCCGCCTCGAAGAACATAACTGCCGGGATAACCGATTACATCAGCGACCAAATTCGCCTGCGACTGTGCCTGTGAATCGGCGCTTGCATAAGGCAGCTTTCCTGCTGCTGCACCCGGCAGGTCGGATGTAATACGCGAGCCGACCTGTAATACATTATCGGCGGACAGCAAGGTAAGCGAATTTTTAAAATCACTGCCGAATGTTACGGTATCATAAGCGTCGATGGCAATCGTTCCGCCGGGTTGAATTGCCGCTGCACCGGCAACATTTGTATTTCCGGTCAGGCTGGCAACATGAATACCTATATCAATGGGGTCGCCGTCGTCGAGGAATCTTACGCCGTCGCGGTCATCGTTGATCGCCGAATTATAAACGCCGCGGGTATCGGTGAGTTTGCCCTGTACGTCAAGGTCTGCTGAAGCAACTATGACAATGCCTGCCGTGCCTTTTGTGCCTGGGTCTTCATCGGCATCGCCGATAAAAGGCAAATCGACTTCATCATTATTGCCCTCTTTATGAGCGGTTATATTAACCGTAAGCTGGGTGCCTGTGGTATATACTTTGCCGGTTTCGGAAATAATCGACACGCCGCCTGTATTGCTTGTTACGTCCTGTTTTAACTGTACATCGCCATTGCCGAGTATTTCAATATTTCCATAGGCATTTACAAACGAGTTTGCTGCAATCTGATTATTATTTGAAGTGATTGATAACGAGCCTTTCTTTGAATCAACAGACCCATCAAGCGTAATCAATCCGTCAGCCGTAATATCCAGACTGCCTTCCTTTGTTTTGACGACATCTTTTTTGGCCCACAGGGCGCTGCCTGCCTCGATTGCCTGGTCAAAGGCCATTCCCGGAATCAGGCCTGCGCCGTCAAAAGTCGCCAAATCTTCAAAGGTTATATTGCCGCTGGCCTTTATATCTCCGCCGGCCGTGAAATCTTCTTCTATTGTGAGACTGCCGTTTTGCACATCAACGGTTTTGTCGAGGTCAATCTGATTGCCGCCCGAAATATTCAAATCGCCGGCGGTTGTTTTAGTAATCGTTCCTTTGGCGTGCAGTTTATCGCCTGCGTCAATTTTCTGATTGGCGGCGGCGCCTGCGCCGTTGAGCGTGCCGTTTTTATCAAATGTAATGTTGTCGCGTGCAAGGATATCGCCGGATGCGGTGAAATTATCCTTTATAACTAAATTAGCCGCAGCCTGCGGAATATCGCTGCCCTTTACATTAACCGTGCCGTCAATAACAATTCCGTTATTTCCGCCGAGCGTGAGCGTGCCGTCATTGCCGGAAAGCGAAGACGTTGCGCCTTTTATTACGTCGCTTTGGAATTCAAGTTTGCCGCCGGCGTCAACGAGCTGGTCAAGGGGTGTAATTGTAATTGGATGCAGGAAATACGCGGTATCCATAAATGTAATATCGCCGCCTGTGGAAATTTCGGTAGCCGCGACATTGATTCCGCCGGAGCCGGAGTCGAAAATGATGCTGCCGGAACCGGAGTTTATCATATTTGTAAGAATATTGATTTTGCCTGTTGCCGCGAGAGTCTGAAGTTTGAGAGTGTTATTCCAGGCAGTGAAGCCCGCATCGCCGGTATTTATCCACTCATTGACGTTTATCGTATCATCTGCAACGAGCAAAACATTTTGCAATAAAAGTTGTGCAAGCACTGCCGCAGGGCTGAGTATGCTCTGGCCGGTATTGTCATACCAGAATCCGTCGCCGTGGTCTGCCCAGGCAGGCACGCCGGCCCCGAATGTAGTAATGTTTAAAACGGCAGGGTCTATCAGCAAAGCGCCTGCTTCACCAAAATATGCCGAGGTATCGACAAGGCCGCTGAATTCGACAAACTGCTTGCCTGACAATTCCACAAATCCGCCGTTGCCGCTTGTGCTGCCGCCTTTTGCGCTAATCAATGCGCCGTCTCGCAGCAGAACCGCGCCGGGCGAATAAACGATAACCTCACCGCCTGTCCCGACTATGCCGGCATTTGCGGACGTAAGGCTGTCAACGCCGAGTGCAATTACCTCGTCGGCATAAAAACTTATATTGCCGGCTGTACCGGCTGAGCCGTTCGCAAGGACCTGTCCGAACTGGCCGAGTCTTGTGGCGTCAAAATTTATGAACCCGCCTGTTGTGCCGGTTGCATCTATTACGCCGGAGTTGATGAAATCGCCGCCAAGGCCGATTATGCTGCCGCCGCGACCGAATCCGCTTGCAGCAGAAATAAAGCCCGTATTGCTTACAATTCCGTCATAGCCGTTAAGTTTGACAAGACCTCCGTCGCCCATTTCCACCGAGGCCGTAATCGTGCCTACGTTTTTAATGGCGTGTGAAAATATATCGCCGGCAGCGGCTATTACAATTTCGCCGCCTGCTGCGCTAATAGCTCCATCATTATAAACTGCCGCATCGGCCTGATAATCTGCATCAGGCGTATCGAGCAGGTCGATTGTGCCGATTTCCACAAGCACATCGCTGTGTTCACTGCCGATATAAACTTTGTCGCCTGCTGCAATAACAAGTGCGCCGTCCGGACAATTTATAGTGCCGCTGTTTATGACCTGCCTGGCGATGAGCGCAACTTTTTCGGCAAGAATATCGCCGCGATTCACCACCGAGCCGTTGCCGCCCATAAAGCTCATATTCCCGGCCAAGAAATCGGCGTTGGTGATATTCAGCCCGGATGCAACAAATGCTCCGACGTGAATTTGTGCGCTTGGTCCGATGAAAACGCCCATCGGACTGACGAACCATACTGCACCAATGGAGTTGACTGCGCCATTAATTGTTATCAGGTTGCCGCTTCGGTTCAACACCGATGATGCGCTGTCCGGCAAAATATAATTATACGTCTGGCCCTGATTGATATTGAGATTCTGCCAGTTGATAACTGTGCCGTTATCGGCCGTTATATCCCAGCCGCCGGTGTCGTTGGGGTTGAAAGCAGCCTGACCTGTTTCCACCGTTACGCCATCAGGGTCGGCCATTATGCACGACAGGGGCAGACTCGTCAATATGCAGAAAGCCATTACGACCGCAAATATTTCATGCAGGTCACGAATTATTGATTGCCAAACCATAAAAACATCTCCTTTGCATTTTGCAAAATGCGTCAATAACCGAATCCCTTCGCTTTCGATTACTGCGCACCATCCGTGGAATCGCTTAACAGGTAAAAATTCAAAAAATCCGCGTTAATCCGCGGTTAAATATTCTTAATTTACCATCTTAATATAAAGTTAAAATGCCATCTGCCGCTGCCGGCGGGCGTTTCAGGTCCGTCGGTTACGGCAAGGCCGTAGTAAATACCCGCTGAAAAACTTCTTCCCGCTTCAAGCAGCGTACCTGCGCCGATGCTCCAAAGATCATCATCGGCATCTTCACCGGCTGCCGGGTCTTCAATCTCGGCATGAGCATAGTCTGTAAAGCCCACAAGCGAAACATTCGGCGGCCAGAGCTTCTTCGCCATTGCTTTTTCATCAACTTCAAGGCCGGCTTTGCGGTCTGCGACTATTCCAGCCCGCGTGAGGTCATATCTGTACTGTCCTGAAAAAAGCAGACCTTCATCCGCTATCAATTCATCCTCGGCATAACCGCGAACGGTATAAAGCCCGCCGAAAGCAGTCATCTTGGCCGGTGCAACTCTGTCGGTTGCATCAATACTCCTCAATAATCCCTTAACCTCGTGTATGCGGTCAAAATCAATATACTGCTTATGATAGGCCTGAACTATATACAAGGCAAAATCATTCGTTGCGCCGGCTCTTGCGGTTTGAATGGCCGCCTTGTCCGAACCGCCAATGGTCTCAATCCTGTTAAAACTCAGCGATGTTTCAGTTCTTTCGCTGCGACGATGAAGTTCCGTACCAAACCCCAGCAAATCAAGGGCGTAATCGCTGCCGATGCCGGTATCAGGCACAACTTTGCTTACCTCATGGCTGTAAGACATCAACGCATCAAACATCCAGTCGTCAAATTGAGCGACGTTGTATCTGGCATTCGAGCCGACAAACCAGCCGTTGCCGCGGAAATCAACAGGGATGCCTGCCGCAGTATCGTCGGTCAGGTCAAATTCACTGTACCCGGCAAATACGCCTATGCGCAGTCTGGGGGAAAGCACCGGCACTTCATAACTGCCGTAAGTCGTCCAGTTATCGTCAAATTTGCTGTCTAAACTGCTTTGCCAAAGGGCGGCAAATCTGTCGTCCCGGCCGGTGAGGTTGGTGTTTACAAGGCCGAACCGCGGATTCCACTGCCGTTTATCACGCCCTGCATTGTCAACCTGCAAATACCAGTGCCAGGGATTGTTTTCGTATAAATCATAGCTGACCTGCAGCGCATTGGGTTCAGTTCCCTTTTTGACAACGGCCGCAACATATCTGTCGGGATTGTAATTAAGCAAACGAACAAATTCGTCAAGCGGTTTCTTTTTTATCATTTTCCCCTGCTCTACCGGCGACCAGTCCCGAACAACTTCATTAGACAGCCAGCCTTTTTCCTTTTCATTTTTATCGAAATCAAAATGCCTGATGTTCACATCCTCGACAAAACCTTCAATTACACGCAGCTCCAGTAAGCCGCCCGGAACAGATGGTCTGCCTTGCACCGCCAAAGTCGGCACATAAACATAAATGCCCACGTACCCGGCCTTCTGATATACATCCAGAATATATTGCGTAAGCCCCTGAATTGTATGCTGCGATACGGAACGGCGTGTGCCGGGCTGAGCAAAAATTTCCTTTACGGCACGGAAATCATAAACTTCCTCGCTGGCGATTTTGCCGTCAACACGCAAACGCACTTTATAAGTTGACGGCACAGATGCGATAAGTCTTTCCGTTGGCAAGGTTTTATTGCCGATAATTTTTATTTCACTGACGTCAAAACGCGGACTTGTATCCTGCGGAAGATTGAAATCGCCGGCAATGCCTTCTCTTTCCGGAACCCCGCCGCCGGTTTGAATGCCGTAACCTTCAATTGCCTGTGAATAACCGGTCGGTATATTTGTTTTGGCCGCGAAACACATCACCCCCACAACAGCCGGCAACAACACATAAACGAATCCTGTCCTTAGATTCTGCACCATAGGTTTATCCCTTAAAATGCGCAACATCCCTGTATAAATGCACCGACAAATGTATATCTTGTCCAACTTCATCAATATTGTAAAGAAAAAAACCAGAATTCATTCTCCTTGCTAAACGTGAAAATATCATCACCCATTAAGCAATGCCGGCTTTTACAGGCCACGATTTTATAGGAACAAATCGCACAGTATTTTACATTTTAGGACTTAAAAAGTCAAACTCAAATTGCCTATTTTATCTATTTTTACATTATTCGGCGTAAAATCCACCAAAAATCCACACAATTACAGACTTAAATAGTCCAATTATAACACAAAAAGATGAAAAAAGGCATCAGTTATTAAGGTGTAAAATTTTCGCCCCGTCGAAACCGTTAAATTTTGTTGACGAGGCAATGCTGTATGCTCCTATATTATGTGTATATAGATAATCTCCAATTTTTAAGTTTTCTGGCAGATATTCGGAAACGGAAATTTTGTCGAAACTGTCGCAGGTCGGTCCTACGACGGCACAAACTTCTTTTGTACCCTGCCGGAAGGCGTGAAAGTTAGGTATCCAGTGGTCGTAAACCACTCCGGAGAAGGTGTGATAAACTCCGTCGTTAATATGATAGAAAATTTTGCCGTCTCTTCTGGCCTTGCCGATAATTTCAGAAATCAGTATTGCAGTGGTGGCAACCATAAATCTGCCCGGTTCGGCTATCAGTTCGACATCTTTCGGGAAAAGCCTTTTGCATTCGGAATTTATTGTCGAGGCCAGCTTTTCAAATTTAGGCACGGTTGAATCGTAAGGCACGGGGAAACCGCCGCCTATATCGACAATTTTCAGAGGATAACCTTTTTGCCTTGAATCGTTAAATATTTGTGAGGTAATCTGCAGCGCGCTTGAGTAATTATCAAAATTCGTACACTGGCTGCCGACGTGGAAACTCAAACCCTCGACGGTCATTCCCAATTCGAATGATTCCCTGATGAGATTATACGCATCGGCGATTTCTATGCCGAACTTGGAGCTCATTTCCACCTGAGAGCCGGTATCAGGCACTTTTAGCCGCAGCACCAGTCCCGCCGTGCCGCAGTGTTCCCTGATTTTCAGAAGTTCGTCCCTGTTGTCATAAGTTATCAGAGGTTTGTATTTTTTTATTTTTCGGAGCGTCGGAATATCCTTGATGGTATTTGAAAAAATTATCCTGTCCCAGATATAAAAATCTTTTTGCTTTTCTTCAAAGTGCCTGACGTATTCATACACCTGCATAAATTCGTTATATGATGCAACGTCAAAACTTGCCCCTTCATTGAACAAAGTTTTGATGATCTCCTGATTGGAGTTGGCCTTTACCGCATAATATGCCTGTACTTTCGGCAAATGCCTTTTGAAGAGCCGGTAGTTTTTGCGGATTTTGTCATGGTCGATAATAAACAGCGGTGTACCGTGTTTTTCAGCCAGTTGCAGCAGTTTTTCTTTCATAATTTTCAAGTAACCGTTCACAGTATTTAACAGATTAACGATGGATATTTTTTGTTATTCCAG
>DYLR01000106.1 GCA_020721975.1 Blastopirellula marina
GATTGCCAAGCCTCTGGTGATAGACGCAGAGGATTACAGGATACCTCGACGGTCTATTCTGCCTTCCGAACAGGTGAGCGAGGTCAAGCGCGCAAGAGCCGCCTTCAGGGCCGCAGTGGATGAGCTTACCAGGTTCATTTCCGATGACAGCGTTGCCGAGGGTAAGGTAAGGGATATTTTTGCCGTGCATCTGCGGTTTCTTCGCGACAGAAACCTGAGAAAAAAAATTACCGACCTTATATCACAGGACCTTTTGACTGCCGAGTTTGCGGTTTCAGCAACACTGCGGGATATTGCCAATCATTTTGCCGGGGTCAGGGATACGTATATCAGCGAAAGAGCGACCGACATTTACGATATTGAGCGAAGACTGTTAAGGCATCTTCTCGGTAAGAAATTCGAGGACGCATCGCACCTCAGCCAGGAGGTGGTGATCGTGGCTCACGAATTAAGCCCCACCCAGACCGCCAGCTTTGACAGAACTTACATACGCGGATTCGCCACTGACGCCGGCGGCAGAACAAGTCATACCGCCATAGTCGCCCGTTCGATGGGCATACCTGCCGTTGTCGGTCTTGAGGATGTTACCGAACATGTCGACCCGACTACAACGGTTATAATAGACGGCAACAGAGGCGTTGTAATTATTGACCCTGATGACGCTACGCTTGAACAATATCGCCGGTACGCAAAGGAATTTAACAGACTCGAATCCGAACTTGGAGCCCTGCGGGATCTTGAAGCTGTAACTCGCGACGGTGTACGCATTCAGCTGCTGGGCAATATTGAATTTCCGGGCGAGGCGGAATCCGTGCTTGAAAGAGGCGGCGACGGCATCGGGCTTTACCGTACGGAGTTTCTGTATCTTTATAATCAGACCGAACCTACCGAGCAGGACCACTATCAGGCTTACGCCCAGACAATAAAGGTATTTGAAGATATGCCGGTAATTATCCGCACAATGGACCTCGGCGCGGATAAATACACGCAGAGCAAACGTTTTGTGCCGGAGCCTAATCCGTTTCTCGGTCTGCGTTCGATTCGGTTTTGTCTGCAAAATCTGATGATGTTCAAAACGCAGTTAAGAGCTATTTTGCGGGCATCGGTGCTTGGAGATGTGCGGGTGATGTTTCCGCTGATAAGCAATCTGCAGGAGCTTCGCCAGGCGCGTATGATTCTGCGCGACGTAATGGAAGATCTTGACGAGGACAATATCCGCTACAATCCGAATATGCCGGTGGGTATAATGGTAGAGACTCCCTCGGCAGCGCTGACGACTTCGGTGCTTGCCGGCGAGTGTGATTTTTTCAGCATCGGTACAAACGACCTGGTTCAGTATACACTTGCGGTCGACCGCGGGAATGAACGGGTAAGTACGCTTTATTCGCCGGCGGACCCGGCAGTGCTTATGCTGATTCGCAGTGTTATAAGCGATGCAAACAAGGCAAGAATTGATTTAAGCGTCTGTGGCGAAATGGCCTCGGAGCCTGAGTATATTATGCTTTTGCTGGGGCTTGGCGTGCGCAAATTGTCTTTGGCGCCGCCGATGATACCGGAGATTAAAATGCTGATTCGATCCGTGAGCATTGAGGACTGCAACACGCTTGCAAGAAAAGTAATGATGATGAACTCCGAGCGGGAAGTAACAAATTATCTCAGGAATGCGACGATGCTGGTTCTGCCGGCCGTACTTTGAAAAATATAAAAATCTAAAATCTAAAATAGAACGAATGTTTACTCTGGCAGGAAATTTCAGGATATTCGGCAGACTGCGTTTTTTGTCGCATCAGGAAACGATGCGGTTATGGCAGCGAGCGATTATTCGTGCCGGCGTACGAATAAAATTTTCCGAGGGTTTTAATCCTCATCCGGAGTTGTCGCTTCCTTTGCCGCGAAGCGTCGGTGTTGAATGCGCAAACGAGATGTTTTGTGCAGGAATACAGGACGATTCGCAACCGGATGCCGGTTTGCTGTCTGCCCGCATAGCCGCCGAATTGCCGGCCGGCTGTGAGCTGTTGAATTTGAAGGTTCTGCCGTACAAGACCGATTTTAAGCCTTGCGGGGCGGTTTACAGCTTTCCGGTGGATTTCGAGAAATCAGGCAGAAGCATCGAGGTTCGGATAAACGACTTAAACAGGGCTTTGTCGTCAGGCGAATCTCTGATGGTCGAACGCAGCGGCCGTGAAAAGGCAGGCGCTAAACAGGTTAATATCGCGCCGTATATTCTCGCTGTCCGCAAAGGCGACGGTTATGTAGAATTTGAATGTATTATAAGCAGTGCAGGCACGGTAAGGCCGGAGGAATTATTGATATTGCTCGGTCTTGAAACCGGCGACCTGACCGGCGCAATTGTAAGACAAAAAATATGCTGGGAAGAACCCCGCGAATAAATCGCGGGGCTAATGAATTACTTTTATGGCATTTGATTGAATAAGTATATAAATTCAACAGGTGGTTATATATGCCGAGAGAAATGCTTGTTAATGTCGCCGACGGCGACGAATGCAGAATAGCGATTGTAGAGGACGGAAGGCTTGAGGAGCTTTATGTCGAAAGAGCAAGTCTCAGCAGTCATGTCGGAAATATCTACAAGGCGAGGGTAACGAATATTGAGCCGGGTATACAGGCTGCGTTTGTGGATTTCGGTCTGAGCAAGAACGGCTTTCTGCACATAAGTGATCTTCATCCCAGGTATTTTATGTGCAGGGGTGAGGAGCATACCGAACCTGTCGGCAAGCGCAAGGCTCTTAAAGACCGTCCGCCGATACAGCAGTGCCTTAAAAAGGGCCAGGACTTAATAGTGCAGGTTACCAAAGAAGGCATAGGCACTAAAGGCCCGACGCTCACTACCTATGTGTCGATTCCGGGAAAATATATTGTTATGATGCCCTGGATGCACAAGCTCGGCGTATCGCAGAAAATTGAGGACGACGCCGAACGTGCCAGGCTGCGCGAAGTTATCGAATCGGTAAAGCTTCCGGAAAAGGCCGGGTTTATCGTTCGTACGGCTGCAGCCGGCAGTTCCAAGCGCGACCTGCAGAACGACCTTGCCTATATTTCACGGCTGTGGAAAGCCATCCAAAAACGAATTGACGTCGACCATGCCCCGTGCGAGTTATATCGCGAATCGGACCTTGTAATCAGAACGATGCGCGACATCTTCAACAGCAGCATTATAAAAATCATCTGCGATTGCGATGCAACTGCAAAAAAAATACGCGACTTTCTTTCCATTGCTCAGCCGAGATTCAAACACAGGGTTACTTTTTATGACGGGAAAGTGCCGCTGTTCCATAAGTATAAGGTTGAAGAGGAAATTGCCCGTATTCACTCCCGCAGGGTTGAACTGAAAAACGGCGGCTCGATAATAATTGAGCAGACCGAGGCTCTTGTTGCCATTGACGTCAACAGCGGCAGGTATCGCAAAAATGAATCCGCAGAACAGACCGCGTTGAAAATAAATACAGAGGCCGCAAAGGAAATTGCCCGGCAGCTTAGGCTGCGGGACCTTGGCGGACTTATAATTTGCGATTTTATCGATATGCGGTCGCAGGAAAACCGCCGTGAGGTCGAGAAAGTTTTCCGCAATGCAATGAAGGACGACAGAGCAAGATGCCGAATGCTGAAGATAAGTGCGTTCGGCATAATAGAAATGACACGGCAGCGAATGAGGCCGTCGCTTACATCCAGCGCATATCAGGATTGTCCGTTGTGCCTGGGCAGCGGTTATGTTAGAAGTCCTGAGTCGCTTGCCATCGAGATGATGCGTCTGCTGAGTATGGCATGTTCGCAGGATGGCGTCAGGAAAATTGAGCTTATACTTTCGCCGCAGGCTGCCGGCTATCTGCAAAACGAACGCAGAGCGGCGCTGAGTCAGATGGAGCAGGAATCGAACAAAAAAATAAACATCGTCGGCGACAGTCAATACCAGGGCGAGCATTGCCAGATATTCTGTTATGATGAACAGGGTGCAGCCGTGAAATTCCCACAGTAGTTGGTTCTCGTGAAAGCTAAACAATGTTAAATGTTCAATGTTCAATGTTCAATGTTAAATGTTAAATGTTAAATGTTATTTGACCTTGATTATGCCAAAACGGTTATTTTAAGCGAAGGCAGAGCCGTCGAGCGGATGGTGAAGCTTGTCGACGAGAATTTTCTGCGCGCTGCCGAGATGATATTTAACTGTGGCGGGTCGGTCATTGTTACCGGCATAGGCAAGGCCGGAATTATCGGCAGCAAGGTCAGCGCTACGCTGGCGTCAACGGGTACGCCCAGCCATTTCCTGCACCCTGTCGAGGCCGTTCACGGCGATTTGGGCAGGCTCCGCAGAGAAGACATCGTGCTTGTTTTCAGCTACGGCGGCGAGACCGACGAAATAATCAGGCTTATAAATTTGGTAAAGCAGCTTGAAATCAAGCTAATTGCCGTAACCGGAAGCGCCGATTCGCGTCTTGCCAGACACGGCGATGTGGTCCTTTGCATGGGGCCGGTTGAAGAGGCCTGTCCGCTTGGCGTTGCTCCCAGCGTTTCCACGACCTGTATGCTGGCAATCGGAGATTCGCTTGCGTTAACCGTAATGAAAGCCCGCCGGTTCAGCGTTGAGGATTACGCAAGATTTCATCCCGGCGGGTCGCTTGGCGCAAAACTTATCACCGTTGAGCAGTCTATGATGATAAAATCAGAAGACAAACTTCCGCTTGCATTCACCGGCGATACGATAGAACAGATGCTCGCCAAAAACGGCGACGTCAAGCGCCACGGCGCCGTGATGATAACCGACGAACAGGGCAGGCTGGCCGGCATCATTACCGACGCGGATTTGCGAAGACTGCTGTCTTGTTACGGCGCAAAGGCCCTTGCCAAAAAAACCGGCGAAGTAATGACCGCCGGCTGCAAACGAATCAGAAACAACGCCCTTGCTGCCGAGGCAATGGCCATATTTAATAAACATCGGATTGACGATTTGCCGGTAGTCGATGAAAATGACAGGCCGGTCGGAATGATTGATGTCCAGGATATTGTTGCAATTAAGGTTGTCGGCTGAAAATTTAAGTTGCGAATGCCTGATTTGACGAAAATAAAACTGCTTGTGCTTGACGTTGACGGCGTGCTTACGGACGGCGCGATAAACATCGATTCCCGCGGCGTTGAGAGTAAACGATTTAATGTGCAGGACGGACATGGCATAAAATTATGGCAGCGATGCGGCCTTGAAACCGCCATTATCAGCGGCCGCACAAGCGCAGTTGTCGAGTTTCGGGCAAAGGAACTGGAAATTAAATATGTCCGGCAGGGCTGTAAGGAAAAACTGCCGCCGTTTGAGGAACTGCTTAAACTTATCGGCTTTACCGCCGAACAAACGGCGTGTGTGGGCGACGATATTACCGATATTCCGCTTGTAAAGCGAGCCGGGTTCGGCGTTGCGGTCGCCAATGCCGTGGCTGAACTGAAAAGCTGTGCGGATTATGTCGCCAGCAGGCCCGGCGGATGCGGAGCGGTACGCGAGATAATCGAATATATTCTGAAAAATACCGGCCGATGGGACGAATTGATGAAAAAATATTTGATATGAAAAATTGACGAATCAGCAAAATCATGGAATGGTCGAAAATGGATTCAAGGAAAATTAAAATCATCTTCGGTTCGCTTGCCGTTGTATTTGCAGCTTATGTAATTTACATCTGGCTGGGAACAAATCCGCAGTTGCGAAGAGCCGCGCAAAAACCAGACGTCAGCGGCGTAAATGAGCCGAATCTATCCGACCAGTCGCTCGGACAGGTAGGACAGGCAAAGCTCGGCAAAATGTCCAACGCCCGCTATGAAACCCTTGACCCGCAGACCAAGCAGCTCACGAGAGTTTTCGGCTTTGAGCGTCTGCTGCACGAAATAGGCGACGAATGGGTGATGCAAAAGCCTTATATACAGTTATATGAACCGGACTTTACCTGTTATGTTACCGCCGAGCAGGGTACTGCCAGGGCAGAAAACATCAGAGGCGCAGAACCTGCGCCCAAAGACGCCGTCCTCCAGGGTAATGTGGTAATTCACATTGTGCCGACCGAAGGCTCGAAAACGGCGGAAAGCAAGATATTCCTCGACGATATAACGTTCGACAGCGAACGCTCGGTATTTGCCACCGCGCACAAGGTTGAGTTCGTCTCTCAGGATGCCTATATGTACGGCGAGGGTATGGAACTTGTCTATGACAACTCCGCAAAGAGACTCGAAAGACTTACGATAGTTCATCTCGACAGAATCGAGGCGTGGAATATCGGCGGCCGTACGACACAGCAACCGCAGCAGCCCGACCTGACTGCGGAAAC
>DYLR01000107.1 GCA_020721975.1 Blastopirellula marina
ATTTATTCGTCGTCTCCGCTTTCGCGGAGATCCAGCGCCTTGATTTAACTGGATTTCGGCCTGCGCGGGAATGACAAAACCGAATAAATCAGTGCTTCCCTAAGAGAAAGAAACCCCGCTGCACCAGTCCGCAGAAAAGGGATGTGCTGGGTTTGATGTTCAGGTCGCTTGTCGTAACGTTTGTGCTTATGCAACAAAGAGCGGTAATTACCCCACCACCTCGGCCTTAGGCTCGCGATTCAGCAGTGCTTCTACTGCTGTTCTCGGAGCTACTCCTTGATACAGTATCTGACACACGGCATGGACGATGGGCATGTCCACGTTTAGCTGTTGTGCGAGTTGTTCGACTTCGCGGGCGGTGGTGACACCTTCGGCGATGTGACCGAGGTCGCGGAGTATGGCTTCCAGGCTCATGCCTGCGGCGAGGCGCAGACCGACCTGACGGTTGCGGGAGAGGTCGGCAGTGGCGGTCAGGATCAAGTCGCCCATGCCTGTTAGCCCCATGAAAGTCTCGGTGTGTCCGCCTAGTTTGTGCCCTAGTCGTGTCATTTCTGCCAAGCTACGCGAAATCAGCGCGGCGCGGGCGTTGTAGCCGAAATGCAGACCGTCGGAGATGCCTGCGGCGATAGCGATGACGTTTTTGAGTGCGCCACCGACTTCTACACCGATGACATCGGTGCTGGTGTAAACGCGTAAGTGATGATTATGCAACTGGCTGGCGAGATTGAGTGCGGCTGGCTGTTCGCTGGCAAGGGTTAATGCAGTGGGTAAGCCTGCTGCGACTTCCTTGGCGAAGCTGGGACCTGATAATGCGCCGCGCGGGGTAGTGGCGAGCAGGGTTTCGGCGGCGACCTGATGCGGCAGTTTCATTGTGCCTGCTTCAAAGCCTTTGCATACCCAGATAACGGGGGTAGTGCCGACGGTTGCCGCAATTTTGCTCAGCGTACTGCGAAATGCGTTGCTGGGGGTGGCAACAATGATGGCATCGGTATCGGCAATGCTGTCGTCTAAATCGCTGCTGAGGTGTAAATTGTCGGGCAGCGTGACATCAGGCAGGTAGCGCGTGTTGCTCATTGCAGCTTGCATGGCGGCTATTTGGGCTGGGTTGCGTGCCCATAGCGTGACCTTGTGATGTTGCGCGAAATTGACCGCGAGAGCAGTGCCCCATGCACCCGCGCCGAGTATGGCAAGCTTCATGCGCCCCACACCTGCTTGAGTTGAATATAGCCTGTGCTTTGATTGGGCAGGCGTACTTTTGCCCAGTCACCGCTATTCTCCAGCCAAACGAGTATCACGTTGGCGGCAACTTTTGCGCTGACAGGTGCAGTGTTTTTGGGCGCGGTGCGTATGCTGCTGGCACTGCGCACGACCAGTGTGCGTGTGCTGTTTAGCTGGTCGAGTGCTATCCACGCCATTGCACCGCTGTTGTCGCGCACCTTTGCCCAGCCGGTAATGCTGACGACCACTTCCAGCGGATAGCCTTTGCTTAACACAAACAGGCGCTTGGCTTCAGGCGAGGGCGCGTCATACAGAATGGCGGCAGCGTTCGCCGTTGAGCGAAAATCCAGTGCCTGCGCGGGTAAGGCGCAGAGCAGGGCAAGGGTGAGTAACAGCTGGCGCATGATGTGCCTGGCTTAGTGCGTGGTTGCGCCGTTAGCTTGTTCCAGCTCTTGCTTTTGCTGCATGTACAAGGCTTCAAAATTGACTGGGTTGAGTATCACTGGCGGAAACCCAGCGCGGCTGACCAAATCAGACACGGTTTCACGCAAGTAAGGGAAAACGATATTCGGGCAGCCAATACCGAGCACAGGTGCTAACTGGTCAGCAGGGATTTGTGCAATACGGAAAATACCCGCTTGTTTGACTTCAACCAAAAACATGACTTTATCGCCGACTTTAGCGGTGACGGTCGCGGTCAACGAGGTTTCATACACATCATCAGCGATAGGTGAGCTTTGCGTGGCTAATTGCACATCGATTTCTGGTGCTTCGCGTTCCAGAAAGATATTAGGCGCATTAGGCACCTCTAAAGAAGCGTCTTTGACGTATAGTTTTTCGATGGCAAATACTGCTTGTAATTCCTGATCGCTCATGACGGCTCCGTAGGGTAAACAAAAGCCTCATTCTAACCTAGAAACGGGTGTTGGACGAGGTGGAATGTGGGTTATAAATCGATATGGTGTGTATATAATTTAGGTGAAAGAGCAATGGCATTGATGTCGAATTTTAACGATGCTTCGACTTTGGATGATGCGCTATGGATGCGGAAATTGAATGACCAGCCTTTATCAAAAATAATGGTTTTAGAGTATTGCGTACCATTTTTGTTTTTGATGAGGTCGATTTTGGTGGGAAGCTGTGGTTTGCTTACATTGAGCGTGCCGTTAAGATTGAATGCTTGTATTGCGATAGCATTGGGGCGTGAGACTATTTTGTAAAAGTCATGATTGCCAACGAGGTATTTGATGAAATCGCTACACATTTGTGGCGATTGTATGCGCTCAAGTTCAGCGGCGAATGCGTCTAGCAGTGGCCAATAAAAGCGACCCGACTTGTCAGTTAGTTCTGCCCAAGTAGCGTGCCCTTTACTATCTTTTCGTATTTTGGCTAATTCATCGAATAAGGGCGTGATGCTGTTGAAATAAGTTGTACTGCACCCTACGGTATCTAGTCCCCATTTTTTAACAAAGTTGAGTTTTTTGGACAGTCGTGAGTGTTTGTAGGCATCGTGATTGGTTTTGCAGGAAATGCCTATGGTTTTATCTGCCGTTGTAATGACGATGTCACGCACATCGCCAGCTTGACCGCGTATGTCAGGTAAAAATGTGACTGTGCCAGCACCGCTTGTTAAGCATTCCTTTTCGAGTATGTGCTGAATGGCGTGCTGAGCAGTGTTGATGTAATTGTCACGCTGTTTTTGGCTGATAGTCTCGCTATCAAAGCAGCTTTGATTATGCATGGCAACCTTATCTAGAATGATATCAAAACCTGTTTGTTGTGCGATAGCCACGCCTACAGCCCATTCAAATGCTTTGCCATTGATAACTTGTGATGCCATGATTTAGAATCCTAAGTGTTTTTTTATTTGCATCGCAATATGGTAAGCAAGGTTTACAGGTACGGCATTGCCTACCATTTTGTAACCATTTCTAGGATGGGTGTAGATGAATTGATAATCATCAGGAAATGTTTGTATCCTTGCACATTCCCTCACGCTCAAGCGGCGATACTTGTCTTCATGCCCAGGTGCAAATAACTTTTTGTCTTTTTCACCACTATTAACCATTTTTGGGGCTTGAGGGTGTAAGGGGGTGTGTCTGTCCATCGCCAATATCGTATAAGACGGCTCATCCCAAGCTCTGACACGATTTCTGGACATGAACATAGGTGAGAACCCTGTGTCAGTGATTTCGTGATTGGGGATGCTACAACTATTACCGAATGGTAAGTCTTTCAGGTCGTAAATCGCATCTTTCATGGTGGCTTTAGTGGCGATGGGTGCAGGAAACTCAAACTTGATGCCTAAATCTTTTTTGAAGCCAACGACAAATACACGTTCCCGATCTTGAGGTACTTCATAGTCGCTGGCGTTGAGTTTTTTCCAGCTTACATCGTAACCCGCATCGACAAACATCTCGATGATGTTCTTGAAGGCTACTTTGTTGCGTTCGTGCAGAATCCCAGATACATTTTCAGCGACGAAAAAGCTGGGTTGAGCATGTTTTAATACGCGTATGTACTCAAAGAAAAGCTGTCCTCTATGGTCATTTACGCCGCGCCGCGCACCTGCCTCACTCCATGACTGGCATGGAGGACCGCCAATAATGCCCATTGCACGTGGAATGTCGGATTCGGGTATGTCAACGATAGAGCGTCCATCAAAAGCAACATCGCGAAAATGATGTTGGTATGAAGTCGCTATGCTTTTATCGTATTCATTCGCCCAGATTGTGTTAAACCCAGCTTTGTGGAAACCAATATCCAGTCCGCCAGCCCCCGCAAACAATGAGAGTAATGACATATGGGCTGGCGTATTGAGTGCGCCTGTCTCAAGTTCAATAGCCGCACTGGTATTAAATGGATGAAATAAATCTTGAGTCATCTGGCTGGCAGTATGCCGATTCATGATGTGTGCTCCAGTTCGATTAGTTTAGGATGCGAACTAAAAATCTTATTTTAACCCGAATGCGGGTAAAGCGGTTGAGGTAAAATCGCGGGATGAACTCTACTCTGGCTTATCAGCGCGTCCTGATTATTACTTTACTTATTAAACTCGCACTGGCGTTTTTTCTGCCGATGTCAGGTGATGAAGCCTATTTCATCGTCTGGGCGCGGCATCTGGATTATGGCTATTATGATCATCCGCCTATGGTGGGGTGGTTGCTGTATGGGATGCGCTGGTTTGGTGATGGCGAGGTGTTGATGCGTTTGCCTGCGGTGGTGTTTAGCACGCTGATGGGCGCGGGGATTTATCGGCTGCTGAAGCCGTGGGATGCCGAGCGGGCGGCGTGGGTGGCGATAGTTTTCCTGATTTCGCCCATCAATATCCTCAATGTGCTGATTACCACGGATACGCCGCTGATATTTTTTGCGTTTGTGTCGGTGTATATGCTGGTGCGAGCGGTGCAACGGGATAAGCTGTTTTACTATGCACTGTCTGGGCTGGCATTGGGGCTGGCATTTTTGTCCAAGTATTTTGCGGTGTTGCTGGGGGTGGCATATTTGTTTTATGTGCTGTTTACGCCTGGTCTGAAACGCCGCTGGATGGGGTTGGCTGTGCTGGTGCTGGCGGCGATGCCAGCGGTAGCGGTAAATGTGTACTGGAATTACACACACTGCTGGGACAATATTTTATTCAACCTGTACAACCGTAATGAGGGAGCGCAGTTTTCATTGAATAACGTGTGGCTGTATGTCGTGACCACTTTGTATTTAATGACTCCGCCGCTGATTTATTATGCGTGGCAGCAACGTCGGCAGGCGATAGACGCGAGCAAGGTGCGGCGTTTGTATGGCTTTGTATTCTGGTTGCCGATAGCGATTTTTGCATTGCTGTCGCTGAAAAAAACCATAGGTTTGCATTGGGTGCTGGCGTTTTATCCATTCTTTTATCTGTGGCTGGCGGCGAAACTGACTGCGGCACAATGGGCGAAAACAGCGAAATTCATGGCGTGGTTTACAGCCGTGCATTTACTGGTGGTGGCGGCAATTTTAGCTGCGCCGAGCAGCTGGTGGCAGCACAGCAAAGCTTATAGCGGTTATGTGCAACTGATGCACACGGATGAGGTGCTGGCGCAATTGCAACCGAATCAGCATGATTATTTAATGGCAGTAGATGATTATTCCAACGCGGCAGTGATGACTTATCATGCGGATCAGGAATTTTTCGTGTTTGGCGCGGGTTCACATCATGCGCGGCAGGATGATATGAATACGGATTTTCGTACCTTGGCGGGGAAAAACATCCTGACTATTGATAAATCATTGCCTGATCTGGCGAAATTTACGCCGTATTTTACGCAGGTCGAAATGCGCATGGTGCAGGTGCGCGGGGCTAAGTTTTATCTGGTGTTGGGGCGTGGGTTTGACTATCCCGCCTACCGTGCAGGCGTGTTGACCGAGGTGCGCGACCGCTATTATCGGATACCTGATTTTTTACCCCATGCGTCGTGTTATTTTTGCGATAAATATTTTACTGACGGTGCTTGTCCGCGTTGAGGTTATGTGAATAAATTAAATCAGTCATTATCAGGTTGGGGGCGTTATCCCGTGCAAACTTGCGCGACATTGCGCCCTGAGCGTTATCAGGATTTGCGTGTAGATGCGGCGACGCAGATTGCGCGTGGGCAAGGGCGTAGTTATGGCGACGCGGCACTGGGCGAGACGGTGATATTGACCGAACGTGTTAATCGTATGCTCGCGTTTGACCCTGTAGCCGGCACGCTGCGAGCTGAGGCGGGGGTGACGCTGGCGGAGGTGCTGGATGTCATTGTGGCGCAAGGCTGGTTTTTGCCTGTGACCCCAGGGACACGTTATGTTTCGCTGGGCGGCTGTGTGGCGGCGGATGTGCATGGCAAAAACCATCATCATGATGGCGCGTTCAGTCAGCATATTATTGCGCTGGAACTGATATTGGCGGACGGCGCAAAAATAAGCTGTAGCGCGACGGAAAACGCAGCACTGTTCTGGGCAACCGTGGGCGGCATGGGGCTGACGGGCATCATCGGC
>DYLR01000108.1 GCA_020721975.1 Blastopirellula marina
AGGCACAACCGCACAGGGCTATGTTTCAAAGATAACCGCCGATATAACGGTAAGCACAACAAGCCCTTATATAATCCGAATTGATACGATGAGGATAAACTGATGATGCATTTTAGACAAAAATCTGTCGGCGTTGATATTACCGACGGCACGATAAGTGTGGCTGTGGTCGAAAAGCGGAATAACGGCATAAAAACGCTTTTCAACAGACATTATCCGATGCCAGACAAAGCCATGGAAAACGGCAAAATTGTACGGCCTGCGGCAATAGTAAAGATTGTTAGAAAAGCTCTGTCCGGCAGACGAATAACCCCAGACAATCTGACCTTGAGTCTTGTTTGCGGCGAAATGCTCGTGCAGACGCTTGATTTGCCCAAGATTATGCCGACCAATCTTTCTCAGTTTGTACGGGATGAAATCAAGCATTATGCCTCGCTTCCTTCCGGCGAAATTTCCATTGATTACTGCGGTCTTAAAACCGCCGCCAACAGTCCTCGCAAGGCAATGGTCTATGCCGCAGAGGTCGAACAAATTGAAAATCTCGTCAGGCATTTTAACAAAGCCGGGCTTATAGTCGATTGCGTTGAACCTGCGCAGGTTGCCTTAATGCGTCAGGCTGCAAATGCAGGTATCGATTCAGGCGTTATTACGCTTGTCTTGTCCGCCCGATTCGGGCTGATGAATTTTTCGGTGATTGTGAATAACAGCGCCGATTTCGTAAGAGCAAAACAGATTGATTTGTCCGACGAATGCGCTGCTGATAAAATAGTTTTGGAAACCGAGGAAATACTCAAGGCTTACGAGCTTGATATTGCCGGAAGATTAAGCCGATGGCAGATAATTATTGATACTCCGTCGGAAGAACTGGGCAACCGCATTGCCGGGCTTCTCGACTCTGCCGGCAGAATTATAAAAACAGTAAACAGACACAATGGTGCCGGCGAGCTGAAGCATGATGACGCCGCAAACCCCGAAGCATTGCAGGTCGAATGCGCGGCTGTGGAACTGGCGGCGGGTCGTTTTTGCGACGATGCTTCGACAATGAGAATAAATCTGATACCGGCCAAATATGCGGGCAGCAGAGCCAGAACACGTCGCATTTTAATCGGCGTCAATGCCGCTGCTGCCGGTCTTTTAATAATGGCCCTTGTATTGGTGTACTTCACCTGGCAGAGTGGTAAAACGGCCTATCACCTCGGACAAAAAACCAAACTCATGGAAAACAGGGATATAGCCGGCCTTATTGATGAGAGAACAAAATTAAATTCGCAAGTCAATCGTATGCAGGTGCGTTCTGCGGGTTTGTCAGAAGCGCTTGGCTCGAACCCTTACATTTCCTGGCTGAACGTTATCAGCGATGTTATTAAGGCCGTACCGCAGAATGTGCAGCTCGTCAGTTTGTACACGGCCAACGATAATGAAATGTTTCTGGAAGGCAGAGCGATGTCGCACCAGTCCGTGCCGGTTTTTGTGAGCAGACTCAATGACGCCAACAGCATCGAATCGGCGTCAATAGTTGTCAGTCGCAGCCAGACTGCCCTGGAGGGACTGGTGGATTATACGATACAATGCAAACTTGAAATAATGGAGACTCAGGGACAATGAACCTGTTAATAAAAAACAAAAGCATATTTTCGACTCATTTTTGTTTTACGATGATTATAATTATCGGCATGGCGGTAACTTACAATACCGCTGTTTTGCCGCACAGGAACTATCTGCTGGCGGCTGAACGCTGCGAGTCGGCGGTTGACAGCCTTTCCAAAAAGAATATCCTTCTGGTTAAGGAGGTCAACTCAAAAAAACGCCTGCTTGAGCAGCTTGATATGCGCTACAGGGAAATGTCTGCGATGGTTTTTGATGAGTCGCAGGTGCAGCCGTTTCTCAACAGTTTTGAGGCAATTGCCGCCAAAGCAGGCTGCAAACTTGAGTCCGTTGTGTTTGTGCCGCCGGTGCCTATGGACGCCAATACGGCCGATGCCAATGCCACAGGACTGATAATGCACCGTTCAATTGTGCGGGTAAGCGGACAGTTCACGGCAATAGCAAGGTTCATCGCAATTGCACAAAAAAATGAAAAGCGAGTTTGGATAGGCTCGATAAATATTGACAAATCCGACGATTACTCGGCCATACTCGAAGGAGAGATGACCATAATCATATACGCAATACCGGCCGGGAAGGAGCAACATGCAAATGTTTAAGTGCAATTATTTTGATATTCCCAAAACAATTTTGGCTTTGATTTTAATTTTAAGCGTTCAGGCCTTTGCCGAGGACGACATAGACAAACTGCTTGGCCCGGCCCCGGCAGACCCATTTGCGCAAATCGGGATGCCGGCGCCTGCCACTGCACAGATTACGGGCGCACCGCAGGTTATCGAGGAAAAGAAGCCCGAACTGTTTATAGAAACAGTGAATCTTCAATTTATCGAGGCACAGGACCTCAAGCCGGTTATAGATGCAATGGTTTCAAAGTTTGGCTCGGCGTCTGTTGACGGCAAGAGCAATTCGATTATCGTCTGCGACGACGTCAATAATTTGGGCAGAATACTTGAACAGATTAAAAAAATCGACCAGGCGCACACTCAAAACGTAAAGGTGGAGACCGTTACCCTGAAATTTCTCGATGCGAAAAATCTTTATGAGGCCGTAAAGAGCATGTCGAGCAAGCACGGCAAAATACATTATGACGAGAGGACCAATTCGCTTATCGTCTGCGATTCCACGGATAATGTGGCAAGAATAGTCGCCGAGATTCGCCGTGCCGACGCAATGCCTCCGCAGATACTGATTGAAGTAGTGGTCGTGGATGTAAAACTTGAAGACAGCACTGAAATAGGCGTCAACTGGGACAGCCTGTTCACGGACGGCCAGGTGAATTATGAACAGTCGCTGGTAAGCGATTTGACCACTTCCGGCATAACCGGCGGAGATTTTAAGATTTTGGGCGGTGGCATAACCGGCCTTATTCACGCACTGCAGGAAAAGCAGGATGTCGAGATTCTTGCAAGCCCCAAAATTCTTGTCGTCAGCGGACAGGAAGCGATGATTCAGACAATTGAAGAGATACCTTATGAAGAAGTAAGCGACAGCAGCGATGGCGGAACAACCTCTCTTACTTCAACACAATTTAAAGAAGTCGGAGTAACGCTGAGTGTGAAGGCTACCGTTACAGATTCCGGTAAAATACTGCTGGTCGTTGAACCGGAGCAAAGCGTCAACACCGGACAGGCCGGCCTTGACGACCGCGTGCCTATTATCGACAAACGTCTTGCCAAAACGACGCTGCTGCTTGACGACGGCAAAACCGTCGCCATGGGCGGCCTGAGAAAACGCGAGATAACCATTGGCAAAGACCAGATACCCGTGCTTGGCGATATACCGGGTCTGGGCGTGCTGTTCTCCAAAAACACCAGAATCATTAATCACAGCGAACTGCTTGTGCTGCTTTGCCCGCACATTTATACCGGAAATGAAATGACCGAACACGAACTAAACAAATTTAATGAAGGCCGAACTCTTAAGCCGCTGCAAATACAAACTAATAAACACAGGCCGGAATTTAAAATATTTGAGGATAATGCGCCTTCTTATGAAGATATGAAATGGCCACCGCAGTCGGATATAACCTGGGGCGATTCAAATTCAGCGCACTGAAAAAGAAATTAGAATATAGAACGCAGAACACGGAAAAATTTTTAATCACGAATTGTCTAAATCCAAAATCCATAATCAAAAAACGTATTCCGTAATAAGCCTGCTGTTTAATGCCTTACGAGAGGTGCTGCTGGAACTGAAATATCTCGAAAAGATGATGTGCCGTACGGCAGTTATACGGAAGTTGTCCCTTGGTAATCAGTATGCACATGGCAATAGTCATCAGTCTTGCATAAGTATCCCATAAACTTCCGCCGTTTGCCCTATAGACGGCGGCTTTTGTCGTCCAGTACCGAATTTCATCAAGCCGGCAGTCGCTGAAAGAGCGGATCGACTGGACTGTTCTGGCCGTTTTTCTTTTCTCGATTATCGCACTTTCAATATGCACCAAAAGATACACCAGAACTGTTGCCGATTTTCTTGTAGCCAATCGCTGCGCGGGCAACTGGATGCTGATAGCATTCAATCTGTTGAAATTACTGCCTGCTTCTGAACTGCCGGAATTTACCGACCACAGACAGTACAAATTCTGTAAATGGAATTATTCCCATTTGATTTTGCCTGTAAGGGCGAAATGCCATAATACACCCCAGGCTTTCGCGGCAATCTTGTGGCCGGAGCCGAGCAGCCGGCGAATCTGTTCAACGTCCATCAAATGAACTTCAATTTCTTCGGATTCTTCAAGATTTGCGTATGAAACTTCACCGCAGGCTTCAAGCACAACCATACAGCATGATTCGTCGCTCATGCCTGCTGATGAATATACAGGCGGACTGATATGAATAATTTTTTTAACGTCAAGGCCGGTTTCTTCCTTTAATTCCTTTTTTGCCATTTGCTCGACGTCAAGGCCTTTTTCCATCAGACCTGCCGGAAAGGCGAACTCATAATCCCATACCGGCACACGAAATTCGCGTATCATTACAAGTTTTCTGCCTTGTGGCGTATCAATCATTGGGATTATCAAAACCGCATCCGGCTGGCCGGCATTGATAATCGGATGTTCTTTGCGGGAGACAACAACCCAATCGTTTTGCTTACCGGTTTTGGTTGTGTAATGAGCCAGATACATATTTGCCCATTTGTTGTTGGTGAGTTTTGTAAGTTTTAGGTCGGCAGCCATATAACCTGTTATTGGCTAATTAACTGAAGTTTTGCATTTTTAAGGTAATACCAATTGGAATTTGATACGATTGACATCCCAGTGATCGTCCTCGATGCGTTCGAAGACCCATTCGATCGTATCGCTGAGGGTTTGTCGCAACACTGTCATGCAAGCTTGTCCGATGGTCATCAGGCGTTCTCGTGCCCACGCATACGCACGGCCCTGCCGCAATTGACGCATCAAAACGCTGTGCGCCAGGAAGACCATATACATGTGGCGGGTCTGACCACGGCCGTTCCTGAGCTGACAATCGCCCATGCCCAATTGCTGCTTACCGTCCCGATGGAAGCACTCGGTCCCTGTCCAGCGGCAGCGATACACTTTCAGTATACGAATCACATCCCAGCGTGTCTGATTACACACCAGCATCTTTTTGGCTTCTTTATCGTTCTTTTTGTCCCACAAAATCACCAGCCGCACCCTGTGATCCACGTCGGGGATGCGGATGCTTTTGGTAAAATAGCTGTCAAAAACGAAATCGCCGGGGATTTGCTGGGGGACGGTCCAGTCCGCCTGTGTGAGCCAGCGATTCAGGCAAGACTGGTCGGTGGTACTGGCGAATTCCCGATTGATGGCCGAGACATTCTTCTTATGGGCGATTATCAGGCCGGTCAGGTATTCGGCAAAATGACGGCGTTCGGGTTCATTGGGGAAGTTATGTCCCAAGCGGTCAAGGGCTTCCTCGACGACGGACGGAAATTTGACGATAGCTGGCATTGTAATATCCTCCATGATATTATCGAACACTGGGCTATCAACATTTATCGTCAAAAAGCCCATTTGAACTCCAATTTTTCAATTTTGCAAAACTTCAGTTAATGATATTACAATTTACTTTTCCTGCAGAGCAGCAAACCGCCAAGGCCGAGGAGTAAAAGCGTTGTGGGTTCAGGAATCAATTGCACCCGTACAGTACCGGTAGTAGAACCAGATTCGCCCCCAAACGGCCCGCCGGGAGCGCCTACGAAGTCAATCCGATATGTAATATCAAAGAAGCTGTCAACCGCCCAGTTGCCTTCAGGAAGTTGCATCAGCGTGGTATGCCCCGGGCTTGGCATGCCAAAACTGTTTCCGCCGGTAATTCGCAGAAGATCAAAATCAGGGTCTCCGGTAATTTGCATTTGGAGCTGATTCCAAACGGCGGAAATTTCTTGTAACGGGTTGCCCGGTACCCGGTCTGCCCAGTGAATAGATCCCTGGCCCAAAGGAATCATAATGTTGCGGTGATAGCCGTTTAATGAACCTGTGCCGTGTAAGCTCAGCTCGGTAAAAATATCGTAAGCGTTCACTCAATTTTGCTTTGTTGAGATAAATATTTTAGTAAAAGTTTTCTTTGTCCGATAATTACTTTATGGACAAAGACGCA
>DYLR01000109.1 GCA_020721975.1 Blastopirellula marina
AGGAGCCATTATTACCGACTGGCAGTGATTGGCAACAGCCACTAATGCGGCATAAACCGCCACGACGGTTTTGCCTGAACCCACATCGCCCTGAAGCAGACGGTTCATCGGGACGGATTGCGACATATCCGCAGCAATTTGTTCAATGACTGCATTCTGGTCGGCAGTGAGCATAAAAGGAAAACGCCTGCGAATACGGCTGTCAATCTGTTCATTGCAGTTCATCGGAACGGCTTTTGCAAAATGTTGTGTTTTGTATCTTCGCAGCGCCATTGCCGTCTGCATCAGGAAAAATTCATCATATTTCAGCCGGCGCTTGGCCTGGGTGATTTGTGTCTGGTCCTGCGGAGCATGAATCCATTTAAACGCAAGGGGGCGGGGTATCAGCCTGTTTTTTTTCATAAAGGCAGCGTCATAAAATTCGGGAACTTTATCTGCGGCGTTTTCAACTGCGGCATGAAGTATCCTGCGAATTTTTGGGCTGCTTAAATCCGCGGTGGCCGGATATACGGGGCCGCTCAGCGCCGTTTCGTCGGCGATGTCCTGTTCTTCAAGGATTCGTTTTTGGGGATTGACAAGCTGCATCTGGTGTTTGTAGTTCTGCACTTTGCCGTAAATAATGACGCGCATCCCCGGCTCAAGCTGATTTTTTAAATATCCCCCGTGAAACCAAATACAGCGAATCATCCCGCTGTCGTCGCTGATGTATGCTTCAAATATCGGCATACGTCTGAACTGCTGATAATCACAGCTTTCGACAATACCGCAGACTGTTACGGTCTGCCCGGCTCGTACCGATGAGATTTTGCTGCAGGCCGGGGCAAATATCCAGTCTCTGGGGTAATATTCCAGCAAATCCGACACGGTATTGACGCCCAGTTCGGCGAAAGTTTTTGCCCGCACCGGTCCAACGCCCCGGACGTATTGCACGGGCGTATCAAGTGTAAGCTGTGTTGTACTTTCGTTATTCAAATGAATCTGCGTTCTATCTTCTATTTTCGTATCCATGTTCACCGATAAGCCGCACAAATCGGCAGCCGCAAATATTTTGCTGTTGAATTCCATCGGCAGTTTTTTCCATCACAACAAGTTCCTGCACATAATCAGCGCCCAGCGGCGCTACCGCCAGTCCGCCTGCTTTAAGCTGTTCGAGCAGCGGTTCGGGCATTTTAATCGCCGCGGCTGTGATAATTATTCGGTCGAATTCTTTTTTTTCAGGCCAGCCTTTTGTGCCGTCGCCGATATAATATTCGACGTTGTCTATGCCGAGCTTGCCGAGTATCGCCTGGGCTGACCGGCTCAGCTCGGCTATTCTTTCAATGGTATAAACTCTGCAGGACAGTTTTGCAAGTATCGCGGTCTGATAGCCGCTGCCTGTGCCTATTTCAAGAACTTCGCACTGCCCGTTTAACCGCAGCTTCTGTGTCATCAAAGCCACGATATACGGCTGGGATATTGTTTGCCCCATCCCTATCGGCACAGGGGCGTCATCGTAAGCCTGCGTAATATATTGCCGGGGGACAAACTGTTCGCGAGGAATCTGCGAAAAAGCCTCAAGCACAGCAGGGTCGGTAATATCTCTGCCCAGCAGGTGAAGACGAACCATAGCGGCACGGGCAGCAGCAAAATTGTTATGTTTATCCGCAGATTCCATGTGTATAATAATCGCCATATTGGCAAAAATTTGCAAGAATATTGCGCAAAAAAACAGGCCGGTTATTCGGACAGGCTTTTAGCCCCCGGTACAGGGAAAACACACGAACTAACGTCGTTATTTCATAAACACAGGTTTTTAAAATGAATGAAAAAACTTTGGAACTTTTACGGCTTGACAAAAAACATATCTGGCATCCTTTTACGCAAATGGCTGACTGGATGGCCGGCGAGCAGATAATTATCGACAGGGCGGAAGGATTTTATCTTATCGATACCGACGGCAACCGGTATATTGACGGCATAAGCTCGCTGTGGTGCAATGTTCACGGCCATTGCGTGCCTGAAATTGACGATGCCGTCAAAAGCCAGCTCGGTAAAATTGCACACAGCACGCTTTTAGGGCTTGCCCAGACGAAATCAATCGAGCTTGCCGGAAAGCTGATTAAAATTGTGCCTTCAAATTTGAGCCGCGTTTTTTATTCCGATTCCGGCGCGACCGCCGTGGAAATTGCCCTGAAAATTGCATACCAGTATTTTTATAACCGTGGCGTAAAACGCTATAAGTTTATTGCACTGGGGCAGTCTTATCACGGCGACACCATCGGCTCGGTGAGCGTCGGCGGAATGGAGCTTTTCCATTCGATTTTCAGGCCTATGCTTTTCGAGACATATTTCGTTCCTCCGCCGCATCCGTATCGTTTTGCCGGTTCACCGGCGGAGTGTATGAATCATTCGCTGAATGTGATGGAAGATTTGTTGAAAAAGCACGGCGGAAATATTGCCGCAGTAATAATCGAGCCGCTGGTTCAGGGCGCCGCCGGTATGATTGTGCATCCGTGCGGATTTCTGAAAGCTGTGCGTGAACTGACTCGCAAACATAATGTTTTGCTGATTTGTGATGAAGTGGCGACCGGGTTCGGGCGTACAGGCAAAATGTTTGCCTGTGAGCATGAAAAGGTCGAGCCGGATATAATGTGCCTTGCCAAGGGCATTACCGCAGGCTACCTGCCGCTTGCTGTCACACTCACAACCGAAGAAATTTTTAACGCCTTTCTCGGCAGGATTGACGAGTTCAAAACCTTCTATCACGGCCATACATATACCGGCAACGCCCTTGCCTGCGCAGCGGCGATTGCTTCGCTGGAACTATTTGAAAAAAATAAGATTATTGAGACGCTTTCGCCAAAGGCGGCTCTGATTGAAAAATATTTACAAAAAATTTCCGGGCTGCCTTTTGTCGGCGATGTCCGCCGGTGCGGCCTTACGGCGGGCATTGAACTGGTCGAGGATAAAGCGGCAAAACGCAGTTTTCCCTACGGAAGGCAGATTGGAGCAAAGATATGCAGGGCGATGCGCCATAAGGGACTGATGATGCGGCCGCTTGGCGATGTAATCGTGATTATGCCGCCGGTTGCAATTGATTTGCCGCTGCTGGAGCGATTGCTGGATATTATTCTGGAAACTTTGGAAAACGATTTGAAAAAAATTGAAATCTGAACAGCCGCGAATGAACACAAGTCATTTTAGATTTTAGCGCCGTTCCAAGCAGGCTTTGCCGGTAGCAGTTTTATAAATCCAGCCCCAAAACGCCCCGGGCTGTCGCAATTTAGGCAATGATTTAACCATTTCGAGCAGTGTTTCCTGCAAAATATCTTCAGCCGTGTCATTATCCAAAGTTAGACGATATATGTATGTAGAAAGTCTGGTTTTGACCTGTTCGGTCAAAATATCCATACTCTGCCGGCATCCGAGCTGTGCCTGTTCAACTAATCGGCAGATGTCAATCTGAGATGTATTGTTTTCCATGTACTATAGATATAGACTACTCCCGCAGAAAGTGTTACAAAAATTTTTTGGTCTGAACATCCACCCCGGCAAAGCGTAGTATTATTAAGTCCTCCTCCTTTTCAGACATATAGATAGAGGGGAAAGCGGCCGGTAAACAACGGCCGCTTTTCTTTTGCGCATTATTAAAAAACATAAATATCAGTCTTGAATTACAGCCGTTTTTATGCTCTAATCTGTGAGATATATTTGCGGAGGAAGTATGCATCAGAGTATATTTTTAGCTTTCGGCCTGACGATATTTGCCGGGCTTGCAACCGGCATAGGCTCGGCTCTGGCCTTTTATGCCCGCCGTACCAACACATCTTTTTTGTCTGTTGCGCTCGGATTCAGCGCCGGGGTGATGATATATGTTTCATTTGTTGAGATATTTGTAAAAGCTCGTTTGCACCTGGTCGAGCAGCTCGGCAATGTCGGCGGGACATGGCTTACAGCAGCGTCATTTTTCGGCGGCATAATTTTGATAGCGGTGATTGATAAACTTGTGCCGTCCTATGAAAACCCGCACGAAATCCACAGGTCTGAAGAAATGCCTCCGCGGGGCAGTTCTGTTGACTGTCAGAAGCTTTATCGTATGGGTCTGCTTTCAGCCATTGCTATTGCAATTCACAATTTTCCTGAAGGCCTTGCGACATTCGCCGCTGCGCTTCACGATGCGAAACTCGGCCTGGCAATCGCCGTTGCCATAGCGATACACAATATCCCGGAAGGCATAGCGGTTTCAGTACCGATATTTTACGCCACAGGCAAAAGAGGTAGGGCATTCTGGCTGTCGTTTCTTTCCGGACTGGCTGAGCCTGTGGGAGCATTGATAGGTTATCTGCTGCTGTTCAGATTTTTCAGCGACGTCATTTTTGGAATCAGCTTTGCAGTGGTTTCCGGAATTATGGTTTTTATTTCGCTCGACGAATTATTGCCTGCCGCCCACGAATACGGCGAGCATCACTTCGCAATTTACGGCCTTGTCGCAGGTATGGCGGTAATGGCGCTGAGCCTGCTGCTGTTTTTATAAAAAATGAGAAGGAAATATGATTGATAAATCTTACGTGGTAATGCTCTATTTATTGGCTGTATTTGTCAATTTGGCTTATTCAGCCCAATCCTGTCCGCAGATTGCAATTTCTTCAGTAAGCGGCAGTAACAACGAATCCTGCCCCAGTCTTTCATCTGACGGCCTTGAATTGTATTTTTATTCTGATAGACCCGGCGGACAGGGCGGATACGATATTTTTTCGACAACACGTTCTTCTGCCGGCTCTGCATGGGGGCCGGTAATCAGTGATCCAAATTTAAACAGAGAATCTAATGACAAAGACCCTTATCTAAGCCGCAGCGGATGTGAGATATATTTTACCTCCGACAGAGACGGCGGCCAGGGCGGCGCAGATATATGGCTTTCCGTGCGGCAAAGCAAAACATCGCAATGGGGCCAGCCGCAGGTTTTATCCGCCATAAATAGCTTTTACGATGAAGGCGGGGCTTGTTTAAGCGATGATGGACTTACGATATATTTCCACTCGAACAGACAAGGCGAAGGCAGATTTGATATTTATGCCGCTACACGCACCGATACAAATATGCCTTTTAATAATATTCAGCCGCTTGTCGGAATAAACTCACCGGATGACGAAATGTATCCTTTTATCGATTTCAGCGGAAAACTTTATTTTAGCTCAAATTGTCAATCAACGCATAACGGCTGGAATATCTGGTTTGCCGTCGAAGATCAAAATACTTCAACGTGGCAAATCATCGACGTCGAACAGTGCCTGTGCGGAAATGATGACGACAAGTGTTTGAGATTTGACGGCAATTGCCTTTATTACAGCATCGGCGATTCCTACGGCGGCCTGGGCGGCGACGATATTTATTTTTCAGAATCCTACGATATGTCCGGCGATATCGACTCAAGCGGCCGTGTTGACATTAAAGACATTGCACTTGCAGGCTCCCAATGGCTCAGAACCGACTGCAATATTCTGAATAATCACTGCGAATGGGCAGACATCAACCATGACGGCTGTGTTAATATAGATGATATAGGCAAGATGATTTTTGAATGGTTAGATTGATTTTTTGGCGCATATAATGTGAAAATAGGAAAAATAATAATGTTTTTAGAAATCTTTTCTATTTTAACAAATTTTTATAACATCTTATAAAATAAGCAGTTAAAGATGCGGCAAGGCCCGATAAAATCGTAAAAAAATGATTATATTGTTGTTTTTTTCTTGACTTACGTCCCATAACACTCTATCATCAACTACCCCTATTCGGAGGTAGGGTGTACTACGAGGTACCCTTAAGCTCAAGGATGGCCTTCAACGATGTATGCGCGCTGAAGGAACATTTGGGCTTGCCGTTAGCCGGCCTGGAATTTTTGGCCGTGTGATGATGGCCCCCGTTGGGGAATAGTAAAACGAGGTTTGAATCTATTACGACAGCGCGATATATTTTTATTCATACGGCACACAACTCTTCAATTTG
>DYLR01000110.1 GCA_020721975.1 Blastopirellula marina
TATCCCCTATACCCTATACCCTATTTTGATTTTTCTTTTCCAAATCTGCAGGGTTTGTTATACTATTTTGTTTATATAAACATATAAATAAACCCTGGAGGTACTTACTGATGAGCAACAGTAAAATTATCGGCGAAGGTATTACCTTTGACGACGTTTTGCTTATACCGGCCTGGAGCGATTTTGTGCCGGGTCAGGCAGAAACACAAACACGGCTTACCGATAACATCCATATTAACATTCCCCTCGTATCAGCAGCTATGGATACCGTTACGGAATCTTTGCTGGCAATAGCCCTGGCACAGGAAGGCGGCATAGGTATTATTCACAAAAATATGAATATTAAAGCCCAGACCCGCGAGGTCGAAAAAGTTAAACGCAGCGAAAACGGCGTAATACTCGACCCTGTAACGCTTGAGCCGGGCGATTCGGTCGGCACTGCAAAAAGCCTGATGGACGAACAGCACGTTTCCGGCATTCCCATAGTGGAGGGTCGTGGCAAAAAACTCGTCGGTATTCTGACACGCAGAGATTTGAAATTTCTCACCGATGATACGGTTGCCATAAAAGAAGTAATGACCAAAGACAATCTCGTTACCGGCTCGGAACATACCACCCTTGACCAGGCCAAGGAAGTTCTGCAAAAACATAAGGTTGAAAAGCTGCTGCTGGTAAAGCCCAACGGTGAACTGGCCGGGCTTATTACGATGCGAGATATTGACCGTGTGCAGCAGTACCCGCAGGCCTGCAGGGACGGTCGCGGCAGGCTCCGCTGTGGAGCGGCTGTGGGCGTGCATGATTATGAAAGAATCGAGGCTCTTTTGGCAGTTGAGGTGGATGTGGTAGTGGTCGATACCGCTCACGGCCATTCGAGGAACGTCATCGAGACCGTTAAAAATATTAAAAGCAAATATAAAATCGACGTGATTGCCGGGAATATAGCCACTGCCGAAGCGGCAAAGGAACTGCTCGATGCGGGAGTGAACGGCATTAAGGTCGGCATCGGCCCTGGCGCAATATGCACCACCCGCGTTATCAGCGGCGTGGGCGTGCCGCAAATTACCGCGATTATGAACGTGGTTCATGTTGCGGAAAAATATAATATTCCTGTAATTGCAGACGGCGGAATCAGGCATAGCGGCGATATTACAAAGGCAATAGCCGCAGGCGCGTCAAGCGTAATGCTCGGCTCGCTTTTTGCGGGCCTTGAAGAAAGCCCCGGAATGAAGGTCATTTATAAAGGCCGACAGTTCAAGGAATATCGCGGGATGGGGTCGCTGGGCGCAATGATTGACGGTTCAGCCGACCGCTACGGGCAAAAAGGTGTTTCCGAGAAAAGCAAGCTTGTCCCGGAAGGCGTTGAAGGCCGGGTGCCGTATCGCGGAATGCTCGGCGATTTTGTATATCAGCTTGTCGGCGGACTGCGGGCGGGTATGGGATACTGCGGCACAAAAACGATTGAAGATTTGCGAAAGAAGGCAAAATTCCTTCGCATCAGCGGAGCGTCGGCTGCAGAATCGCATCCGCACGATATTATGATTATGAAGGAATCGCCGAATTATTCCGGCAGCGAAACGTTCGAGGATTAAATGGCCGAGAATTATTTTAGACACGGATTTACGCGGATTGACACTGTTCTTTTTAATGGTTGCGAATTAACACGAATAGACACGAATTATAAATGACTAATGAACTTATAGCAATAATTGATTTCGGCAGTCAGTATGGGCAGCTAATTGCCCGGCGTGTTCGCGAGCAAAATGTCCATTCGCTGATATTTCAGCCGGACGTAAAGCCGGATGAAATTGCCGGACACGGCAGACTCAAAGGCATAATTTTCTCCGGCGGGCCGGCAAGCGTATATTCGCCCAATGCCCCGACCTGCGACGGCAGACTGCTTAAATTAGGCGTGCCTGTGCTGGGCATCTGCTATGGAATGCAGCTCGGCAGCAAACTGCTCGGCGCTGATGTTCGGCCTGCCGAGTCGCGCGAATATGGACGCACGGAAATAAACGTCGTCAAAAGCGAGGGGCTGTTTGATAATCTGCCTGCGCAAAGTATTGTCTGGATGAGTCACGGCGACCAGGTCAATCAGCTAAGCGGCGATTTTATCACGTTAGCCGACACGAAAAGCTGTCCGTTTGCCGCGGTAAAACACAAAACCAGCAAATTTTATGGTTTGCAGTTTCACCCGGAAGTAACGCATACACATCACGGACGGGAAATACTGCAAAATTTTCTGTACAATATTTGCGGCTGCAGCGGCGACTGGAAAATGAGCGATTTTGCCGAGGACGCGATAGAGAAAATTCGTATGCGGGCGGGGAAAGCAAAAGTCCTGTGCGGTCTGTCCGGCGGAGTTGATTCGGCTGTTACCGCGACGCTGATACACCGGGCCATCGGCGGGCAGCTTACGTGCATTTTTGTCGATAACGGTCTTTTGCGGGCAGGCGAGGCGGCGGAAGTGGTTTCGACTTTCCGCGACCATTTTCATATCGACCTGCGCGCGGTTGACTGGTCGAGGCAGTTTCTGTTTGCGTTAAAGGGCGTAATCGACCCCCAGCAGAAACGCAAAATTATCGGCGCTGAATTTATCGAGGCGTTTAAATCCGAAGCGCAAAAAATAAAAGATGCGCATTTCCTGGCGCAAGGCACGCTTTATCCCGACGTAATTGAATCGGGCAACAAAGACGGAAATCTTGCCGCAAATATTAAGCTGCATCACAACGTGGGCGGGCTGCCTGAGAAACTTGGCTTTGAACTTATTGAACCTTTGCGGGACTTGTTCAAGGATGAGGTTCGCAGACTCGGCGAGCATCTGGGGCTGCCTGAAAATATTATCTGGCGGCATCCGTTCCCAGGGCCTGGACTGGCAGTGCGAATCATCGGCGAAATTACCGAGCCGCGACTGGAAATACTGCGCAAGGCCGATGCGATTTTAATTGACGAAATCAAGTCGGCAGGCCTGTATCGCAAGGTTTCACAGACGCTTGCGGTACTTGTGCCTGTGCAGACGGTCGGCGTGATGGGCGATGAACGCAGCTATGATAACGTAATTGCGATACGGTCGGTAGATACCAGCGACTTTATGACAGCCGATTTTTCGCGGATTCCTTACGATGTGCTGGGACTGATTGCCAATCGCATAATTAACGAGGTTCGCGGCATCAATCGCGTGGTGTACGATATTTCTTCCAAGCCGCCTGCGACAATCGAATGGGAATGATTCCATTTTGGATTTTAGATTTTGGATTTTGGATTTTGGATTTCCGAAGCGGGTTTGATTATGAGACATGGATGTTTAATAATTATTTTGCTGGTTTTGACGGCAACTTTATTTGCCGCCGGACCGGCCTCACAGACGGAAAAATTTGATGTTCACCTTGCCCTGGATAGTTTCGGCAAAGACCTTTGGAACTTGCCGCGTGAAGGCTGGAACGAGGCAAAGCGAACTTACACCGACTGGAATAATCTTGCTTTGCTGCTGATGGCCGGCGGCGGCAGCATTGCCCTGCACGACAGCGCCGACGAGCGTCTTGCGGGACATTTTGAACGGCATGGCAATATTCCGGCCGACCTTGACAAATTTACCGACCTTGCAGGCAATCCGGGGATTCATTTTGCGTTCACGGGTCTTTGGTATGCAATGGCCGCAGGCAGAGGCGATGAGTTTAATAAAGACAGAAGCTGGACGATGTTCAAGGCTCTTTCAATCACCGGCGCAACAACGCTTTTGCTCAAGGGTATTGTGCATAATCATACACCAAACGACAAAGAATGGGCCTGGCCGAGCGGACATACTGCGTCGAGCTTCTGTGTGGCGAGCGTGCTGCATGAATTTTACGGGCCGTGGGTTGGAGCGGCGGCGTATGCGGGGGCAGGGTTTGTGGGTTATCGTATGATGGACAGCGGCGACCACTGGGCAAGCGATGTGCTGTTTGGTGCGGTGCTTGGATATGTTGTCGGTCACAGCGTTGCAGGCGAACATAAACGGCTTGAAATCGGCGGCTTTGAAGTTATGCCGTTAATTTATACTGCAAATGCAGAAAATATGACAGGGCTGGGATTGCTAAAATCGTTTTGAGGATAAGCAAATTCCGCCGAACCATCCGACAGGCTGCAAAGACAGTGTGTTTTCGGTACTGCCGCAAATGCACGACAGCAGATGAGATTTTATGTGAATAAATTACAGGCTACATATCTGTCCTGTTCAATTTTTCGCAGCACGGCTTCGGATTCATAACATGTCTTTTTGCAAAATTTACAGTGAGCGCAAAAGCAGCAGCCTTTGGGACGTTCCTGATTTTCAATGGACATATCGGTAATATCTGCCGATATTTTTTTATCCGGGTCAATGCTCGGCATCGCCCGCAACAGCAGCTGAGTATAAGGATGATAAGGTTTTTCAAATATTGCCTCACACGGCGCAAGTTCGACAATTTTTCCGTTATACATCACCGCAACAGTGTCGCTGATATAACGCACGACACTCAAATCATGCGCCACGAAAACATAAGACAGGGCAAATTGCTCCTGCAAATCCTTCAACAGATTTATTATCTGTGCCTGAATTGAAACATCCAGTGCAGAAACGGCCTCATCGGCTATAACAACCGACGGCTTCATTATTAACGCCCTTGCGATACTAATTCTCTGTCTTTGTCCGCCGCTGAAGGAATGAGGATAACGGTTCATATCTTCCCTGTGAAGCCCTACCCCGTGCATCATTTCGGCGACGGCATCCTTAATTTCATTTCTTGAAACGGAGTCATGAATTTTCAATGGCTCGGCTATTATGTCCGCAACGGTCATTCTCGGATTAAGCGACGAAAACGGGTCCTGAAATATCATCTGGATATACTTCCGGACGGACTTGAGCTGCTTTTCAGTAATTTCGGCAAGGTCGACTTTCACATTTTTATCGTCGAAGAGTATCCGGCCTGCTGTGGGTTTTTAAGCCCGCAGAATAGTGCGTGCGGTTGTTGTTTTTCCGCAGCCGCTTTCGCCAACAAGCGCAATGGTCTTACCTTTTTTTAATGTAAAAGATACATTGTCCACGGCCCTGAGCATGCCAATCTGCCGCCTGATAACTCCTGTGCTGTAAAGCGGGAAATATTTACACAAGCCCGCGACCTCAAGGACAGCGTCTTTAACTTCCATTTTTTCCGTTTGATTACTCATTATTGATTTATCTGTGCCGCCCTGAAACACGCAACAGTATGGCGAGGCTTTATTTCCTCGGCATCTGGAACTTTTTCAGTATCACATCGACCCGGCTGTGCAAATTCACATCTCGGATGAAACGGGCATCCGCACGGTCTGTGAAGCGGCGAAGGCACATTACCTTCAATACATTTGAGACGTTCATTTTTACCACACAGTACGGGCAATGACCGCAGCAGCGCCTTTGTATATGGATGCAGCGGATTGTAAATCAATTCCCGAACTTCGGCAGCTTCGACAATTCTTCCGCAGTACATCACCGCAACGCTATGCGCGCTTTGTGCTACAACACCGATATCATGTGTTATAAGCAGGCACGAAGTATTATTTTCCTTTTGCAATTTGTTTATCAGGCCGATTATCTGTGCCTGAATTGTAACATCCAGTGCGGTTGTCGGCTCATCGGCAATCAGCAGCTGCGGCCGGCAAACCATTGCCATGGCAATAACCGCTCTTTGGCGCATCCCGCCGCTGATTTCATGGGGATATTGATAAAAACGATTTGCCGCAGAGGGTATTCCGACTTTTTCAAGCATTTCAACAGCGAGTTTCCGGGCATTCGTTTTTGGTAACCGTTCACAATATTTGAAAAAATTTTCATAAAAATCTCAAAATGTTAAAAT
>DYLR01000005.1 GCA_020721975.1 Blastopirellula marina
CCGGGCGCGTCAACCGTGCGGGTTGAGCCGTAGAATTAGTTTATCGGGATTCGAACGATGATTGGCGTTGTTAAAACGCCCGATACAATGGAGAAACTGCGGATACTAAGCGCAGATTCGCAGTATGACCTTGCCTGCGCATGCGGCAGCAGAGACATCAAAGGCAGAACACGTTCGCAACACGGCGGCTGGATATATCCGGTTACACTCCCCAGCGGCGGCAGAGACAATCTTCTCAAAACTCTTGTCTCAAATTCCTGCCGGAACGACTGCAAATATTGTCCGCTGCGGGCGCAAAACGATGTGCAAAGATGCAGTTTGAACAGCGATGAAATTGTCAAAGTGTTCCTTGATTATTTTAATCGCCGGGAGGTTTTTGGACTGTTTTTAACTTCCGCGGTTGTCGGCAGTGCGGATGAAACAATGGAAAAACTTATCGCGCCGGCCAGAATACTGCGTAAAAAATACAAATGCAAAGCGTATATACATCTGAAGGTCATTCCCGGTGCAGGCAAAGCGGCGATAAAGGAAGCTGTGAGTCTTGCCGATACGGTATCGGTAAATATTGAAGTGCCCGGCGAAGAATATCTGAAGAAGCTCTCGACCGGCAAGGATTTTCTCAACGATGTTATCGAGCCGATGAAATACATTTCACAGCTTACCGCCGGAGATGATAAATATGAGCGCTGCTGCCAGACAACTCAATTTATTGTCGGTGCGGCAGGTGAAAAAGACGCAGAGATTGTCAAATATACTGCGGCGCTTTATCAAAGACTGCGATTAAGCAGGGTTTATTTCAGCGCATACCAGGCGCAGCTCGGCAGCGGGGATTTATCTCAAACGGCAAAGTCGGCAGGCAATGATATTCTGACGCGCGAACACAGGCTGTATCAGGCGGACTTTTTGCTTCGCAAATATAAATTTTCCGAATCGGATATCATTTTTGATTTTGACGGACAGCTTTCACTGCAAAAAGACCCCAAGCAGGTCTGGGCGGATGCACATCCGGAGTTTTTCCCGGTGCGGATTAACTTTGCCGCACGCAGCGAACTTTTGAAAGTGCCTGGTCTTGGGCCGACTACGGTAGATAATATAATTAACAGGCGAAAAACGGGGAGAATAAATTGGCTTGGAGACATCGGCATCGGCAAAAGACTGCTTAAGGCCGATAAGTATCTGGTTTACAATTAGACACCATTTAACATTATTTTTTAAATGGTTATTTTTTGCCATTAATGTCCAACGACACTGGAAATTTTGAATACCGGCATAAGCAGCGCAATTGCTATTGTGCCTATCACAAGACCCATTATAACTATCATAGCAGGCTCGATAAGGGCGGTCGTACTCTTTATGGAAGCTTTTAATTTTCTTTCGTAGAAATCCGATATTTTGTCACAAACTCTGCCTATTTCGCCGCTTTTTTCGCCGCTTTTGAGCATTTGAATAATCGGGCCGGCCACGAGTTTTTTGCGGTTTGCCAGATTTATTGCGTCGGACAACTGATAACCGTCGTGAATTTTTTCGGTAACCTGCGTCCAGAGATTGCGAAAGTGAATATTATCGCAGGAATCATTTATCACGTCCATAGCGTCAAGCATAGGCACGCCGGTATTAAGCATTGTAGCCATAATTCTCATACTGCGCGTCATTATCGATTCTATGAACATCGTGCCTATAAGCGGTATGCTTATTTTGACGGAATCAAACAGCCTTTTGCCGGCAGCAGTACCGGCCAGATAGTGAAGGATAAAAAATACAACGACAATTGTAGTCAGGGCTGTTGGAGAATTTTTGATTTTCACAAAAAAGTCGCTTATATCCACAAGCATCTGTGTCATTTTCGGCAAAGCCACTCCACGAGCCTGGTAAATAATCGTGAATTTCGGCAGGACAAAGACCATAAGGGACATTGTTGCAAGCAGGGAAACCACCATCATTGCCGCCGGATAAAACATTGCACCTTTTATTGACCTGGCAGTTTCCTGTTCTGCATCGAGATAACCGCTGAGTATCTCGAGCATTTGAGGCATTTTACCGGAAGCCTCGGAGGCTCTTACCATACTTATAAACATCGTATTGAATATCAGCGGATAAGCGGAAAGACAGGTTGAAAAATCATCTCCGCTGCTGATTCGCTCACAAAGGTCTTCAAGAACTTCCTTAAAAACGCCCTGTTTTGTCTGGGCGGCAATAGCCGCGATGGCATCGCTTACTACAACGCCGCTGGAAAGCATAACCGATAACTGCGTTGTAAAAAGAATCAGTTCGGAACGGCTTACGCGGGCATTTCTGAATCTGCCTGCCGCTTTCGGCTGTCTTGCTGCTGATTGTGGGGCTGTAGTTATCATACCTAAAACTCATTTTCAACTTTGGTTACCCTGATAATTTCATCGACAGTTGTAATGCCCGCCTTGACTTTGGCCATACCGTCGTCGCGGAGGGTTTTCATGCCGTTGGCTTTCGCGGCCTGCCAGATTAAATTAAGACCGGCGTTTTGGGCAATAAGCGACTGAATATTCGCATCAGGCACAAAAAGCTCGTGTATTGCTATTCTTCCGAGATAGCCGGTGTTTCTGCATTTTTTACATCCGAGTCCCCTGCTGAATGTTTCTACCGGTCCGACGGTCTGTTCGACCACCTTGCGCAGTCCGGCCGGAGGCTCATACGCCTCTTTGCAGTTTGGACAGATTTTTCTGACAAGCCGCTGGGCCAGCACGGCCGTAAGTGATGCGCTTACCAAATAAGGCGGCACTCTCAAATCAACCAGTCGCGTAACGGCGCCTGGCGCGTCATTTGTATGTAATGTTGAAAACACTAAATGCCCGGTGAGGGCGGCCTGAACGGCTACATTTGCCGTTTCCTGGTCTCGAATTTCTCCGACCATTATCACATCAGGGTCCTGCCGCAGCATTGAACGCAGGGCAGAGGCAAATGTAAAGCCTGCGCTTTCGTTGACCTGGAATTGATTGATGCCGTCAATATTGGCCTCAACAGGGTCTTCAGCGGTACAGATATTTACGTCTTCGCTGTTTATTTCCTGCAAGGCTGCGTAAAGCGTTGTATTTTTGCCGCTGCCTGTGGGGCCTGTAACAAGTACAATGCCGTTTGGGGAATTAACTTTTTGCCGGAACAGGTTCAGATTTTCATAGCTAAATCCAAGCGATTCAAGATTGTATCTCATCCTCTGTGCATCAAGCACGCGAATAACGACCTTTTCGCCGTAAGTGCCCGGCATTATTGATACTCGCAAATCTATTGGTTTTCCGTCAACCAGCACATGAATACCGCCGTCCTGGGGGAGTCTGCGCTGTGCGATGTCCAGCTCGGCCATAATTTTTATTCTCGATACTACCGCGGCGTGCATCTGGAAAGGCGGACGTATTTTTTCATAAAGTTTTCCGTCAACGCGGTATCGCACGCGAAGTTTTTTATTGTCCGGCTCAATGTGAATATCGCTGGCATTTTCACGCACGGCATTATAGAGCAGATAATTGACAAGCTTTACAACCGGCGACTGCCCGGCGACCTCTTCAAGATTGCCGAGGTCTTCGGTAACATTTTCAATCAGCGTAAAATCTTCAAGCCCGGAATCGTCGATTATATCGTCGATTACAAACACATTTGCGGCGGGCATATAATTCTGAAGCGTTGCACGGATGTCCTTTACGGTCGCACAGACGACCTGTACTCTGCAGCCGCTTATACGCTCGATTTCATCAATCAAAAAGACATTGGCCGGTTCGCTGACGGCAACGGTTAAAACATTATAAACCTTAAAAAGCGGCAGAACGTCGTTTTTCTCGATAAAATCCCGCGGCAGAATTTCAACTACGCCGGCATCGCAGAGTTTGGGCATAATCACGGCGTAAGGCACACCGTAAGTGTCGGCAAGGGCCTCGGCAATGTCGTTTTCAGTGCAAAAACCCTTTTCGACAAGCAGTTCTCCAAGTAGTTTTTTATGACCGTTCTGCTCCTGCTGACTGAGTGCGGTCTCTATCTGCTCGGCGGTTACAATGCCTTTATTGAGCAGTATCTGCCCAAGCTGAAGCTTGTTTTCAACTATCGTTTTACCCATAAATTCCGTTTCGAAATTCGCTATATAACCCCCAGGACAGGCCTGGTGGCTAAAAACTAACGTTTACGGCTCTTTCTTTGCATTTTTAGAGAATATCCTTATGCAAAGCTTTTGACGGCCTCGGCGAGTTCGGAATACCGGTCGAACTCCTGGGCAAGCCTGGTTATCTCAAGTATTTTCCGGCAGACTTCATCAAGACCCGCCAGTTTCAGGCCGCATTTGCTTTCAAGACAGTGATCCCGCAGCCATAAAAGCTGCTCAAGGCCGGCACTGTCTATTCCGGTCATATTGCTCATGTCCAGCACAATGCCTTTACGTCCGTCGGTAATAGCGGCATTGGCTGCATTGTGGAACATATCGGTATGTTCGGCAGTAAAATCGCCGTGCATATCGATAACCGCAATATCATTATAGTCCTGTCTGTGCAGCTTCATCTTATTAAAGCTCCAATCGCAACACTTCCATAATTCCAGGATTGTCTGGTATAAATGCTTTCGATGCACTCGTCCTGTAAAATCTGCCAGAGCTGATTGACGTCGCTGTCAAGGAAAAGTCTGCCTATTACAGGGTCGAACTGGGTACCGAGATTTTTTTCGATTTCGCCAAGCGTAACCTGCAGCGAAAGAGCCGACCGGTAGCTTCTTCTTGACGTCATTGCGTCAAAGGTATCTGCAAGCATGACTATTTTTCCGGCAAGCGGAATTTCGTCGCCCTTGAGGTGATTCGGGTATCCCCTGCCGTCGCACCGTTCGTGGTGACAGAGTATGCCCGGAATAATATCCTTCATCTGAGGAATTTCGGCAAGAATGCCTGCGCCTATAACAGGGTGAGCCTTTATCTTCCTGAACTCCTCGTCTGTGAGCGGACCTTCCTTGCATAACACAGCCTCCGGTATTCCGATTTTTCCTATATCGTGCAGCAGACCTGACAGATATATTCGCTGAATCTGTTCCTCTTCGAGAGGATTGGTTTTGGCGTAATTTTCCGCCAGCCATCTCGATATATATGCCACTCTTTCGGAATGGCCCCTGGTGTATTTGTCCTTGGCGTCAATGCTGTTGGTAAGAGCCTTGAGCGAGCCGAGGAAAAGCAGCTTAAGCTCTTCGAAAAGATTGCCGTTTTCGACAAACACGGCACATTCGTTGGCGACCGAGCGGAAAATTTTCATATCGACGCTGTCGAAATCGGGCTTGCCGATGCGATTAACGGCAATCATAAAGCCGATGTTCTTTTCGCCGACGCTCAGCGGCACAGCTATTATATTTTGTATCGTTCTGGGCCATTCATATTTGAACGCCCCGTCAATTTCGCTGTCGAGAAGCGCTTCTTTGCCCTGTTCAATCTGCTCGGTGAGCCTGTCGTAAATCACTTCAAACATATCATAAAATTCATCGTGCTGGATAGGGATGATTCCGGCGCCTGCGGTAACCATAAGTCTGCCGGAATTATCAAGCCGCTTGTCAAGCACAACGGCTATGCCCTGCACCTGAATAATTTCGCATAATGAATCGCAGGCCAGCTGCAGATAAGCCGAATCGGACTGGTTGACCTGCATATTTGTGCCCATTTTATACAGCAGTGCAAGTTCTTCATAGGTGTGCGAAAGTTCCTCGCTGACAAGTTCAATCTGCTGTTCGGATTTGCCTGCGTCTATACAGCCGTCCACCAGACACGCCAGAATCTGCTTTAGATATTCATAAATACCGGCATTGATTTCGGCGCCGTCCCGCTGGTACAGCAAGGCCGCTCCATTAATGTCGTCGCCAAGCCGTATCGGCATGGCAATCGCTCTGTTTTGGGCAATAAGAGCAGCTTCTGTCGGGCTGCCGGCAAGATATTCCACAGCACAGGGTCGCAGCGACTCGACTATCGGGCTGTCGGATTCATCGCTTTGAGCTACAACAGCGCCTGTTCGGTCGAATATCACCTGACCGCAGCGCAGACCTGCCAGCTTCCGGTTAAAATTCCTTATATATCTCAGTTGTGCCACACCGAATATTTTTACTTTGCCTGCAATCATTAAAAATCTGCTCCAAAGATGTCAAATCTCAAATCCGTTAGTTCGTTATGTTGCCGCAGCAGCCGAAAGAGCCTGTTCGACATTTCCAAGCACTTCTCTGGGACTGAACGGCTTGTTGAGGCACTGGAAAATACCGAGTCTTTGTCTTGTCGGCTCGTCAATGGCAAAATCTCTGGCAGTTAGCATAATTACGGGGATACTAACCGTAAGGCTGTTTTTGCGCAGAGCCTCAATCATTTCAAGGCCGGTCATCAGCGGCATCTGATAATCTGAAACAATTACGTCCGGCTTTTCGGAACAGGCAAGCTCGTAGGCCTGCCGTCCGTTCTCGGCCAGGATAACCTCAAAGCCGTTGTTGCGCAATTTCATTGCAACAACCTGTCTGATGTGAATTTCATCATCGGCCACAAGAATTTTTTTGTCGCTCATAGCTAATCCTTCCCAGATATTTTCAAATTAAAAATGAAAATCATTGAATTTCATCATTTTTTAATTATCTACCATTACACCGTCGCCGTTGTTTCAACACCGGCTGCCAGCGGCAATTCAAAACCGAACGTGCTGCCTTTGCCTGGTTCGCTTTGAACGAATATTCTGCCGTTATGCACTTTTTCAATTATCTGTTTGACAAGATTCAGACCCAGACCTGTGCCTTTTGCCATTTTATTGTTGGCTGCAACACGATAGAATTTTTCAAACAGCCTGGGCAGTTCTTCAGGAGGAATACCGACGCCGGTATCGGTTACTGTGACGCGGACAAGGCGCTGCGCCTCGTCAACCTCGTTGCGCACCGTTACATGGCCGGAGGGCGGAGTATATTTTACGGCGTTGCTGAGCAGATTTATTATCACCTGTGAAATCATGTCCTTGTCGGCAAGCGTCTGGTCATAAACGATATCGCCGTCATACTCGATAGTTATATTCTTTTCAGCGGCATAGCTTTTCATCATTGCCACTGCGTCCTTTATAAGCAGTGTGGTGCTCAAAATTTCCTTTTTAACTTTTACAAGGCCGGACTCTATCCGCGATATATTAAGAATATCTTCGATGAGCCGGTTGAGCCTTTGAGCCTGGGACTGAATTATGCCGTAGAATTCCGTTCGCGTTTTTTCGTCCTGTGCTTCGCCGTCGGCGAGCATTTCCGCATAAGCCGTTATCGATGCCAGCGGCGTTTTCAATTCATGCGAGACATGACTTACAAAGTCGTTTTTAGCCTGTGCGATTTCCTTTTCCCTGGTTATATCGTGCATCACCGCCACAATGCCGCAAATACTGCCGCGGTCGTCATAAATGCATGAAATTGTACAGTCGCAGATTATATTTTCGCCGTTGCACTGAATTTCAAGCTCACGCCGGACATGGCGGGTCTGGCTTTGACAACTTTGACGAATCAGTTCGATAAACTGCTTATTTTTGACCAGTTCGTCAAGCGGTTTAAGTTCGACGGTTTTATAATCAAAATCAAGCAGACGACCTGCCGGCTCGTTGGCCGTAAGCACTCTTTCTCCGGCATCGCTAACAATTACCGCATCGCGAATGCTGTATATTATGCCTTCGCTGCTGTGCTTCTGGCGTCTGGCTAGCTGAATCTGCAAAGTCAGGTCCCTGATTTGTTCTCCGAGACGCTGTGATTTTTCGGCATTATCATTAAAAACCTTCTGCATTCTGTCGAGTATGCTGCCAGGAGCAATGGTCTTGATTTTGCGTACTTTGCCAGAGGCAAGACTTTCGAGCAAACCAGCAAGATTTGCGTCCTGCGTCATTTGCCGCATTATCAAAATGCCGGTAGCGGCAAGTCCGACACCGGCGGCTGCAATGCGAACAAACAACCAGCCGAATATACAGCAGGCTATCATCGCAGCAGCCGTAATAACGCACAAAACAGAATTTACTTCAATCCGTTTCACTTTTCAGTCTTTTTGCCTTATTTGCGATTTTCCAGCATACTAAGCAGTTTGCTTTGTTTTTCACATTCTCCGGCTTTTTGAAATGCCTGTTTTGCGAGCGTTTCATTGCCCAGCTTCTTATAACATCTGCCAATCATCGACCAGGCCATAGATGCGTTGTCGTAATCTCCGGCAGCAGACCTGAAACTGTTTATCGCGGCATGATATTCGCCGGAAATATAATAAGCACAGCCTGCCAGACAGGCTGCATAGGGATTGCCCGGACTAATTTGAGCTGCTATTTCTGCACACGACAGCGCTTTTTTGGGAAGGTCCGCTCCAATCGCAGCCTGCCCCATATCAAGCCAGAAATCAATATCGCTGCGTTTGTCAATTGCCAGGCGATTGTAAAATCTTAATGCCGTTTTATAATCCCCGGCCATTGCGGCGCAGTCCGCTATTTTACTCATACAATCGGTCCGGCTCATTGACGAATTATTATTCTCAAGCAGTTCAACATATACTTTTTGCGCATCTTTATGCCGGCCTTCAGATATATAGCAGACAGCCAGATTTTCCTTTATTGCAGGGTCGTCCGGCTTCAAGAGAGCCGCTTCTTCAAGCAGGTCTATTGCCGAGGCCCTGTCGGAATTTTTAACATATAATTGAGCAGCAGCTATATACAGCGGAACACTATTTCTTATTTCCTGCATCTTTTGTCTGTAAAGGTTAATCGCTTCATCTGTTCTATCTGCCGCTATAAGAGCCTGGCCGTAACCAATTACATAATCCGGATTTTCAGGGTCAAGCAACAAGGCCTTTTCAAAATACTCCATTGCCTTTTGGCTGTCGCCGAGGTTTTCCTCTGCAACGGCAAGCCAGTACCAGGCCGGGTGCATTTTTTCATTAGATTTAACTGCCTTTTGCAGTTCCGCTGCGGCAGTCTGATAATTTTTGTCGATTATCGCCAGTCTGCCTGCCAGCATGTGCATTTGCGGAGTATCTGTCCCCTGCCCGCGGCATTCATTCAGGGCAGCAGCGGCCTGGTCGTATTTGCCCTCGTCAAACTGCTGTTGAGCAAGAGATATTTTTATATCGTTGGTGTTGTTTTCCCAGTCGGCTTTCATCCTTTTGGACATCTCGGATTGTCCGCAGCCGGCAATGAAAACCAGCGACATTATTACCAATACCCAATTTGCCTTAGTCATTGGGAATTGAAATTTCGAATTTGTTTCGGATTTCGAGTTTCGAGTTTCGGATTTTGAATACATTTTGTCTCCTTGTTATAAACTGCATTGTCAGGATTAATATCTATCCCATTTCGGCTCTTGTTCACGATTTATTTTGTCAATCATAATCATTTCAAGTTTGTCATAAGCGCCGGGCTTTGTTTCCTTGAGAATCCGCTCTCTCAGGCGAGCCGCTTCAAGCGAGTGCGGCTTAACCAGAAGCAGGTAATCAAGGTCGGCCAGGGCCTTGTCCGGCTTTCCTGCTCTGTATTTGCGGACCGCACCGGAATATATATCATCAAAGATATGGTCGCGGTGCAGCCAGCTTAAATTTTCACGTGCGCCATAGTAATATCTCTCAACATCCCGTTTTCTTTCGGCGCCTTTTGCCTGCGCAGGTTCATTGATAATGTGCGGAGTCAGCAGAACGATAACCTCCTGCTTTTCGCTTTTATCGGTATTGCTCTTGAAAAGCGACCCTATAATCGGCAAATCGCCGGCGCCGGGAACCTGGGTTTTGTTAGCCGTTACCTTGTCACGGAACAGACCGCCGATTACAATGGTCTGGCCGTCCTTTACCATAATATTGCTTACCATTTCGGCGGAGGTTTCATCTGGAACATCCTGGGAGTTAAATTCGCCGGAGCTGTCTTTGGCGTGAACGTCTATTCTTATATAACCGTCATTGGCGATATACGGTCTAAACGACAGTTTTGTGCCGGTATCAAGAAACTCCACCTCTTGGGTAGTGCTGCTGTCGGTTTGAGTGGTCTGTGATTTATAGCCGATTTTTTTACCGATGTAAACCTGACCGAGCTGTTTGTTCAGGGCAAGCACTTTCGGATTTGCCAGTATTGTTACATCAGTAACGGATTCAACCGCCTGAATAAACATTGCAATATTGTCGCGTGCCACTCCGACATAAAGTCCTCCTGCGGTAAATCCGCTGCCGATATTTGACGACTTAAACGAATCAACTTTCTCGCTTGTTATAAAGTCTGTAAGCGACGTTGTCGCTCCAAGCGTCTGCCAGTCAATGCCGAGCTGCATACTATCCGTCAAAGCTGCGCTAAGTATTGTCGCCTCGATAAGCACCTGTTTGGGACGCTGGTCTATCTTTGTTATTACTTCATTGACGTCTTCAAGTCTTTCCGGATAGTCATGTACTATTAGCGTATCGTGTTGTGCGGTGCTGTCGCCGGCGCCCTCGGCAGAGCTTATCGACTCATCAACGGGTACGCCGGTCTCCGCAGCCGCCGTGGTCTGAACCTCGCCTTTTTCGCTCAAAAGCGGGGTAATCAGGCTCTTGGCCTCGGCAGCAGAAATATAATAAAGCTGAAAGACACGATACTTCATCCTGCTTTCACTGGTCTGCATATTGTTATATTCCTCGGTCGTATAGACCCGGATAAATTCGCCGTCAATTTCATATTTGTACTGGCTGCCGAGTATTGCCGCTATTGCTTCTTCAAATGTAACATTGTACAGATTCAACACGCTAAGCGTTCCCTGTACATTGGGCGAAGGCACGATATTTTTACGGTATCTTGCACCAAGAAATCGCAACGCATCCCGCACGGCGGTATCCTTTTTAAAACTAATGGATTGAATTACATCGCCTGCGGTTTCGTCATCAGCCGATATATCGTTCACGTCAACGGTCTTCTGCGATTGCGATATTTCGTCGAGTGCAACCTGATTGGCGTCTCCGGCATCTGCCGTCTGACCGCCGGCCGCAGCCGCGTTAAGTACAACAGCCGCAAAAATCAAAGACACTGCAAATACCGACACAATGGCAATTTCATGTTTCATATTCAAACCGAATTTTTCAGTGATTTTCATGGTCATATCTCCTTTAATCAATCGCCCTGTCCGGCGATTTTCTGGGTAAAGACAATGTCTGCGCATTTCATATCAACTTTATTTTCATATATTTTCAGAACCGTTATTTTGTAATCCGTTCCGGAAATTTTAACCGTAAAGTCCTGTCCCTCGCCGATCATTTTGTCGTTGATAAACACCTCCGGGCGGGGGCCTGTCATAATCGCTTCAAGCCTGATTTCCCGCGATATTTTATCGGCCAGTATTGTATTAGGCTCATTTTGCCCTGCTGCGGCAGATATTTCATAAATGTTGGGATTATAGCTGCCGGCAGACTGGCCTGCGGGTCTGAAACCCTGCCAGTTGTTCGACTTAAACATATCTCCCGCCAAAGTCGCATGCCTTTGCGGGTCATAAGGCAAATCAATATATTCGAGTTTAACCGACGTATCCGTTTGTTCCGCAGCGACAGAGTCGGCGGCTTTTGCCGGCCCGGCAGTGTCTTTTTTCAAAAGCGCCTTGCCCCACATAATCGCCATAAGCACAAGCAGCCCGACGGCAACAACGGCCTTCTTTTTATTTGCCGCAAACTGATTAAGCAATTCGCCTATAACCGGAATATTTTGTAAATTTTTCATTGGTTTTTCTCCGGCCTGTAATGAATCATCGCCTGAGCATGCATTGTAACAGCGCCGCTGTAAGCTGCGTCGCCGGTAAGTTTTAGACTTTCAAAACGCACACATCTTTCAAATTCCTCCAAAGACCGCAAAAACGCGAATATCTGCTGAACCGAGCCTTTACACTGCAAATCAAAAGGTATGCGCTTAAGTCCCTGCACATCGGTTTCAGTGCCCGGCTGGACAAGCTGGTCGCTCAGACCATGCTTTGTCATAATATCCGCAACCTGTTCAAGGAAAACGCCGTGCGAACGTCCCTGCGGTATTTTTGCGTCGAAATTCGCAAGAATTTTATCCATTTTCAGAATTTCTTCCTCCAGCTTCGGAAGCTGTGAAAGTTTCTGGTTATTCAGCTCATTTTCCTTTATCTGCCGCTGCTGAGAAAGATGAAGCTGCACTATCTGTCTCTGGGCGGGAAACTGGAAAAGACCAATATAACCCGCAAGAGCAAGAATCACCGCGGCAATTGCCGCAAAATGTTTTTTCCGGTTCAGCTTCATTTATCTTTTGTCTGTTTTTCTATATAATTTGCAAGATAACAGTTTATTTCAAATTCAGTAGCATCAATGCCGTTAATGCTCCTGCCGAGACTGAACTTAGGCACAACCTGACAAAAATATTCCGAGTTTTCAAGATTCCTCAGCAATTGAGCTACCAGAGCGGGTTCTGCAGCCAGACCTGTAATTTTAAGCCTGTATCGGAAATACTGCTGTTCCTGCTTTCCCGCCGAAACGGTTTTTGCACGGCGTTTGGTTTCGATTTTTGCATTGCCGGTATAAACCTCCGGCTCGACACTCATTTCGCTTATAACAATCCGCTGCGAGATAAGCCTGCTCAATTCCGCCAGAATTGCCGACGGTACAATTCTGCCTTCGGCAAGCTGCAGAAGTTTTTGCTGTTTTTTCAGTTCCGCCAGCTTTGCCGAGGCCTGTTCGTATTGAATTGCAGCCTGTGTACGGTTTTGGCCTGCATCTCTGAGCGTTTTGAGTCTGGCGTGGGCGGTCGCAAGGCCGCTGCCGGTAACAAAACTCCATACTGTAAGCACGATAAACAGCCCGATTATCGCAATACACTGTCTGCGACGGCTTTGTTTATCCGCCTGTCCGGCCATGAACCAGTTTGGCAGAAAATTAATGTCTTTCATTGCCATGTCCCGCCAAAGCCTTTATGCCCTTCATTCCAAGCCCGACCGCAACGGTCCATTCACATAACTGCCCGCGTTTGTCGTCGGGGAAACCAACCCTGCTTAAATCAAATCCGCGAAGCGGTTCGGTAACTTCTATATCAACGCCCAAATGTCTTTTCAGGGCATTAAGCAGCGTGCCTTCATAAGCCTCGCCGCCGGCAAATATCGCCTTGCCCGGGCGTTTGCCTCTAAAAGTAACCGCGTAATATCTGAAGCACAGCGAAACTTCCCTTGCCAGTTCGTCAATTACGCTGTGCATTGAATCGATAATCGCCTGCCTGGTGGCGGTATCCATTGTCTCGTCAGTTTCCGGCTTGCGAAGCTGCAGCCGCAGCATTATCGCCTCTTCAGGAGTTATTCCAAGCCGCGAGGCAATCTTTGCGTTAATATGCTCTCCGGCAATCGGTATCTGCTTGGCGAAAAGGATTTCCTCATCCTTGCCTATCAGCACGGTGGTATGTCTGCTGCCTATATCGAGCAGTACGCACGACATATCCTTGTCCTCCTTGCGGCGGAAGGTATGGTTAACGCTTCTGAAAAGAGCGCACGGTATGGCGTCAATTCCAACCGGCTCAAGACCCGCCTTCTGGAGCATTTCGATATGCCTGCGAAGGGCATCTCCGTTGACGGCAAAAACGATTAGTTCATTTTTGACTTCCTCGCCCTGCCGGACACTTCCGGCTATCATATAGCGTATTTCGTCCGTTTCTGGATTCAATCCGAAACGGCCGGCAGCCTCTTCACGCAGACTTTTTTCAATCTCCTCGGTGGCGGTCGTGTCAACGCGAAGCGATTTTATCTGCAAATCGCTGTTGGAAACACACGAGACAACCTTATTGCCCTCAAAACGGTCTTCCTCAAGCATCTGTTTTATTGTATTTATTATCTGCTCCGTATAAGCCGCCGAGTCCTTGTTTGGACACGGCACGATATTTTTCTGCGCCGCCGCCAGCAGCACGGGCTTGTCGGACTCCACGGCCAGCTGAATCATTTTTATGGAGTTATGCCCTATATCCAGGCCTATCGGTCCGCGTATCCGCCTGAGATTCTTCAACAAATTGTCATATCTCAGTTGTATCATTGCACGTTCACATATCCGGTTAAAGGCTCAACTTCTATTACGGCTGTATGCCCCTGCGATTCAAGAGTCACAGTTCCGGCATTAAGCGACGAATCCGATGAATTCAACGGACTGCCGAGATAATCAAATTTGACCGTCGCATCTCCATCAAAATCGACCGACTGTATTGTAACTTTGCTTAGACTGCTCGACGGGAAATGCTGAATATAATCCGTGCCGGGCCGAAGCGGATGCGAAACGACATTTCCTGCGTTGTCCTGAATCTGATATGACTCGCCGGCTGCATCGAAAACTACCGAATGCACCAGACCTGTTGTAATGGCAAGCTGCCTTGCGTATTCAATGTCGGCAGCGACAAGCCTGGCTGCGCTTGAAATCTGATAGCCTGAAGCGCCGGTTACCACCGGCACAACAATCATCGCCGCTATTGCCATGATAATCATCACCATCATCAGCTCAATGAGCGTAAAGCCCGAGCGATTTACATCAGCTCGCCGTAATCCCTCGGCCTTGAGATTATTCCACAAAGACGTTATGTGCATAGTCTTACCTGTTTAAAATCTCGACATACAGGGCGTGCCGCTTAACCATCGGGCAATAATAATTCGCAGGTTCAAATGCCGCGGCGGACTTTTTATCGGTCTTACAGCTTTGCCGATATCTGGAGAAGCATTAAGACAGGACGGTACGGTGAAATATTCCTTAAAGCCGTTAAAGCCATTATTATCATGCCCGGCTAAAATAAAACTGTGCGGAAAAGTGAATTTCCCGAAATGCCCCGCATTTGAGGCCGATAACAAACTATTGTGTTTTACCCCCATCTTCACACACAATGGTGTGATATATTAGTCGTCATCGCTGCCGACAAGTTCGGCGCCGGACGTTGAATTTGTAAGCAGATGACCGGCCCAGCCCCGCAAAGCTGCGCCGATTTCATAAAATTGAGCGTTTGCGTTTTCAATTACATTAAATCTGATGCTTACAAATTTGGTCTGCGGAGAAACAGCGTCGAATGAAACCGTTACATTTGAACACCCTTCAACAAGCACATACCTGTCGCCTGTCAATCTATTGGCCATAAGCGAATCAAACATTCCCGCTCTTAACTGCGACAGCGTAAGGTGCATAATCATCGTGGGCGAGTGATATTGACTTATTGCTATCTGTCCGCTGCCGCCTACATCAGGTTCGATTCTGATAATCTCGGTTGCGTCAATAAGATTATCTCTGTCGGTATCACAGGCCCACAAATAAATATATCCATTGTTATAAGCCGCCACAAGTCTGCTGTTTGATATCAATTCATTGATACGCAGCACTGCCGTGCGGACTTCGGATTGTTCCTGAGAATTAAGATATATCGCGCTGCCTGCATTTGTCATCGCATACGCCAGCGTAGTCGCAGCAGTAAGAATAATGGCCGTTATGCTAAGCGCAATTAAAAGCTCCACCAGCGTCATGCCGGAAATATATCTTTTATTAACTATCTTCAATTTTATATTCTCGCTATACCCTGCTTTGCGACCCCGTGAATAAATCGCGGGGCTAACTATCCCCTATACCCTATTTCCTCATTGCGTCCTCATTGCCGTTAGCTGCATAATCGGCTTATTGTCATAAGAAACACTAACTATAGAACGGATGTATAATTGCGAATTATTTCCGTTTATCTGCGGTACATTATAATACGCACAACTGACGGTTCGGCTGAATTTTGAGTATGCAGGGTCTGTTATAATCGTTCCGCTGCTGTCGCAGATTGCACCGGCGGCTTCGCTGTAGCCGTTATAATTTGCAATAATCTGGCTGAAATTCGCGGCTGCAATCTCCGCAAGCATTGACTGGGCAAGCTGCGTCGCCAGTTCCTGCTGCCGTCCGTAATGCTGATTTAGCGCCCCGCTTGAAAAAGGCAGGGCAACTGCCGCTGCCGCAATTGACAATACGGCCGCCGCAAGCAGCGCTTCAACAAGACTGATTCCCAGATTGTGTTTTTTTCGCGAGTAATTCATTATCGTGCTTCAAGTAAAACGGCTGACCGTCCTTTGCCGCGAACGGTCAGCCGTTTATATTTTCTCCAGCATTCACCTCACTGGAGTTTCGCCGTCTTTTGCCTGCATTTTACAGAGACGTATGGTCATCGGTGTCGGCTCTGAAATCGCCGGTGGTGCTGTTATAATACCACCCGTGACTGCCACCTCCCAATGTACCGTCGGTATCAACCGTGCTTAGATCATTGAACTGATTGGTTGGAATCTTCTGCAGATACGGACCATAATCGCTGCCCGCATTGCCGTCAACATCAGTGGTAATTGTCAAATCGTTAACGTCCGCAGGCACATTATCATTGTGCTGAATCTTGTAGAGCTGAATCTGTGAACGAACCGTCTGCAGGTCGCTTACCAGAGAGGACAGTTTTGCCTCGGTGCTTGCATCGGAAAACTGCGGAATTACAATCGCCGCCAGAATGCCGAGTATCACCACGACAATCAGAATTTCAACCAGCGTAAAACCTTTGCGTTTCATTTCAAATCTCCTTGTTATATTATGAGGTTACTGTTTTTTCTTTACACACCATTAAGGCTATCGACTCGTTCGTCCGGTCGCTTTACCAATACAGTCCAACAATTTTAACCTGTGCTGATTCACAGCCGGAACGGTACACATTTGTACCCATAAAAAATATAAGAATAATAATCTGATACGGCAAATTGCGGACAAAAAAATGTTATAAAGATATGTAATCAGGCACGTAATTGAATTCTATGCGCCTGCTATGCTCGTTAATATGGGACAGTCGAACAATAATCGCCTCAATATTTTTAATTGCCGAGGGAACTTTATCGGCCCATTCAAGCAGTACCACGCTGTCCGGCCGTAAAAGCTCGTCAAAGCCTATATTCGCAAATTCAGCGACATTTTGAACCCGGTAAGCGTCAATATGATACACAGCAAGCCTGCCATGACGGCACTGATATTCCGTTACCAGCACAAATGTAGGACTGGTTACATGTTCGGCGTCACAGGCGTCAAGCCCTGAAATTATTCCTTTAATAAGATGAGTCTTGCCGCTGCCCAATGGTCCGATAAACCCAATTACTTCTCCGCCGCGCAGAACCCTGCCTATGCGTTCGCCAAGTTCAATTGTCTGCTGTGTACCCGACGTAATATATTCTTTACGACTATTCATAAATTCATATCGTCAGCCCGCAGGCCTGTCCCGCGGGTCAACTACCTGATTATCAGGACTCTAAGCCAAATGGTCATAACCGTTCGCCGGCAAATCCGTAAGTATGCCGTTTCGAAGTATCTGCATTTTATTCGTGCCGGTTATTTCGCCGATGCGGGTGATTTTCAATTCGTCTTTCCATAATTTAATCAGCTTTTCATACTGCCGCACGCTGATAGTAAAAAGCAATTCAAAATCCTCGCCGTCATTCAACGCAGATTCAAGTCCTTTAGCACAACTGCTTACCGGCACAGCATCAGCATTGATTATCGCGCCGGCCCTGCTCTGCCGGCAAATTCTGTTCAGGTCGGTACTCAGGCCGTCGGAAATATCTATCATCGAATTGATTTTCACAAGGCTGGTAATTTCGAGGGCTTCCCTGACTCGCGGCACAAAATCAAGATGTTTTCCTTTAATAGAACCGCCGAGTGTGCCTGTAACACAAATCACATCGCCTGCTTTTGCGCCGTTTCGCAGTACAGGCGGACACTTGCCGGGCCTTGCAATCATCGATACATTGATTGCAAACGGATGCTGCCATGAAGTAATATCCCCGCCGATTAACCTGCAATCGAACATATCGCCTGCACGAAGCAGCCCGGCATGCAATTTCTTTAATTGTGCAACGCCAAAATTTTTGGGAATCGCAACCGCTGCAACTGCCGCCACAGGTACCACGGCCATTGCCGCACAGTCGCTGAGACTTTCCGCCATCGCTTTGTATCCCGCCTGCTCCAGAGAACAGGTTCGCAAATCAAAATGCACACCGTCCAGCAGCATATCGGTCGTTATCAAAACCGAATCGTCTTTCCAGCGAACCTGTGCCATATCGTCGCCGATGCCTATAGGAAAACGCCTGGCATCAAGTCTGCTTTGAGATGCAAACCAGTTTGTTATTTCATCTTCCGCAGGTTTCATTGCTCTGCGAGTCGCTTTTTCCAGTATTTGATTTGCTCTGCCGCCTCGGAAAATCCTGCCGAGCCTTTGGTTTTATAAGCCGCCACAATATTTCGCGCACCAAGAACCTCATATACGTCCTGCCCGACCAAATTACAGTGTTTCTGCAATTCAGTCAATTCAAGCTGCGAAAGGCTTTTCTGCTGTTTTTCACAAATTGCCACAAGCGAACCGACTATGCCGTGGGCGGTGCGGAAAGGCAGTCCCTTCATAACCAGATATTCCGCCATCGCGGTTGCGTCGAGAAAGCCCGCATCCATACCTGCCTCAATTTTTGCGGTATTGAAGACGGTATTGTTTATTATCGCCGCGGCCATATCGACAATCTGCCCGGCCACGTCAGCCGCTTGGAATACGTGAATTTTGTCTTCCTGCAAATCGCGGTTATAAGTCGAGGGCTGCGCCTTTAATATTGTAAGCATTGCCATCAGCGCACCATACAGCGAGCCGGTTTTGCCGCGCATCAGTTCGAGCATGTCCGGATTTCGCTTTTGCGGCATCATACTCGAACCGGTGCAGTATTTATCGTCTATGCGAATAAAATCAAATTCATTTGTGGAAAAAATAATAAAATCTTCCGCCAGACGCGACAGATGCGCCCCAAGCAGCGAACAGTCAAAAATAAATTCAGCACAAAAATCCCTGTCGCTTACCGCATCAAGACTGTTATACGTAATATCTGAAAATCCCAGGTCCTCACAGGTCGATTTCCTGTCAAGCTCAAGCGTGCTGCCGGCCGCCGCCCCGCTGCCGAGCGGCGAAATATTCAAAAGCGTCCGGCAGTTTTTCAGCCTTATCCAGTCGCGGCTGAGCATTTCGACAAAACTTAAAAGATAACCTGCTATGCAGACCGGCTGGGCCCGCTGCAAATGCGTATATGCGGGCATAATGTTATCCGCGTATTTCTCGGCAAGTGCGACAAAGGCCTTTTGCAGGATGGTTATTTTTGCCTGAAGAATTTCTATCTCGTCGCGCATCCACAACCGAATGTCCGCGGCAACCTGGTCGTTGCGGCTTCTGCCGGTATGAAGCTTTCTGCCAGGCTCGCCGACTTTTTCAATCAGAGCCGCCTCGACAGCCATGTGAATATCTTCGAGCTTTTTATCAAATTTGAATCTGCCTGCGTCTATCTGCTGACCTATTTCGATGAGACCCTGCTTTATCTGCTCGAATTCCTCTTTGCTGATGAGCTTTCGCTTCGCAAGCATTCCGGCATGCGCAATCGACCCGACAATATCGTACTTATACAGCCGCCGGTCGTAAGAAAGCGACTGGACAAAATCCGCCGCAAGCTCATCCGGATGCCCGCTCAATCTGTTTTCCCAGCTTCTTTTAGTTTCAGACATGGCAGTACTCCGCAAAAATCAAATGACTTGACGTTTTCCCTGTGGTCTGTAATTTTTCTTCGCCGCTAATTATTCCTCGCCTTGCTGCTGCGAATCCGGCGTTCTGGGCAATGATGAAATCTTTCTGCTCAACGGCCGCAACAATAACAGCACAGAAAAAGCAATTCCGGCGCCAATAGCGGCATGCAGATAAAATCCTGCTCCGCACGCCATTCCGATACTCGCGACCATCCATATCGTCGCAGCGGTAGTCAGGCCGTGAATGCCGGCCTGGTCCCGAATGATTGCGCCTGCGCCGAGAAAGCCTATTCCGCTTACAATCTGCGCGGCAATTCTTGTGGCAGACTCCTGCCCGCCCATTTCCCGCGAGATAATCGTGAACATTGCAGCGCCCAGACAAATAAGAATATTCGTTCGCAACCCGGCTGGTTTGTTGTCGATCTGACGTTCTGCCCCGATAATCGCTCCAAGCAAAACAGCCAGCAGTAAACCCCAAATATCCGCCAACTCAATTTCCATAACACATATCCTGTGCTTACGCCTTTTTATTTTTCTTTCGCCCTGGCAAGATACGACCCGTCTTCAGTGCTTATTCTTATCAGTTCGCCGACTTCTATAAACGGAGGTACGCGGGTCTTCAGGCCGGTTTCAAGCTCGGCATCCTTCATCTGATTGGTCGCCGTCGCCCCTTTTATCTGCGGAGTGGTATCCGTTACCATCAGCTCAACCACCTTGGGCAGCTCAATTGCCACGATTTTTTCCTGATGCATCATCACGGTGAGTTGCGTATTGGGTTTGAAATACTTAATGGCATCGCCAAACACATCGTTTGATACCGTTACCTGGTCATAAGTTTTATTGTCCATAAGCACATGGCCGGTCTTGTCGGAATACAGATACTCCATTTCTCTGCGGTCAAGAAACGCCTCTTCAATTTCCTCTGTTGAACGCAAACGCCGTTCAAGCATTGTGCCGTCGGCGATAATCCGCACCTTGGCCTGCACAAAAGCCCGTAAATTGCCCGGCGTTACATGCACCGCCTGTACGCACACTCCGAGTTTGCCTTCAAGTATCACACCCATTCCGGGACGTAAATCGCTCGCTTTCAAATTAAACTCCAATCAAAAAAATACCCAATAATCAAAGTTTATTTTTCCTTCTCTATAGTTTTATCGCGCAGGCCTGCAACTTTCATTTGCAAACCAAACAGCCGGATAAAACCTGTGGCGTCCGTCGGCTGATATTCCGCACCCATTGTAAAGCTTGCCAACGCAGGATTATACAGGCTGTATTTACTTGTAACGCCGGCAGGCGTTGCGCGACCCTTGAACAGCTTAATTTTCACCTTGCCTGAAACATACTGCTGCGTGACGTTCACGAACGCATCGAGCGCATGACGTAATTGGCAGAACCATTGGCCGTAATATACCATCTCGGCATATTTCAGGGCAATCTGCTGCTTGTAGTGCATCGTTTCTCGGTCAAGCGTTATGCTTTCAAGCGATTTATGAGCCGTCATCAGAATCGTACCCCCGGGCGTTTCATAAGCGCCGCGCGATTTAATGCCCACAAGACGATTTTCCACAAGGTCAGCCTGGCCGACGCCGTGTTTGCCGCCGATTTCATTCAGCAATTCAATGATTTTAACGCCGTCGGTTTTTTTGCCGTTGAGTTTGACCGGTACGCCCTGCTCGAAACCTATTTCAACATAATCAGGCTTATCAGGCGTCTTGCTCACCGGACGGGAAAGCACATAAAGCTCATCTTTTGGTTCATTTGCCGGGTCTTCAAGGTCGGCGCCTTCGTGGCTGATATGCCAGAGATTGCGGTCTCGCGAATAAATCTTTTTTTTGCTCTGCGAAATTGGGATATTGTGTTTCAAGGCATATTCAATCGCCGCTTCACGGCTGGTAAGTTCAAATTTGGGGTCTTTCCACGGGGCGATTATACGCAGCGAAGGATTCAAAGCCATATAAGTAAGCTCAAATCGCACCTGGTCATTGCCCTTGCCGGTTGCGCCGTGCGCAACGGCGGTTGCGCCTTCCTGTTCGGCTGCCAGCACCTGATGTTTGGCTATCAGCGGACGGGCAATGCTTGTTCCAAGCAGATAATCGTTCTCATAGACCGCCCCAGCCTTTAGCATTGGCCAAAGATATTCCTCGACGAATTCCTTTCGCAGGTCTTTGACGATGCATTTTGATGCCCCGCTTGCCAGAGCCTTTTGTTTAATACCCTCGAGTTCGTCGCCCTGACCAAGCTCTGCGGCAAACGCGATTACGTCATAGCCGTAGGTCTCTTTAAGCCAGGGTAGTATTACGCTGGTATCCAACCCGCCGCTGTACGCCAAAACGACCTTTTCGCCTTTTGCCATCTATTTTAACTCCAAAATATTTATTTAAAATTTGAATTATACCCCAAAAACCGTATTTGCCAATAGAAAAGGTTAGAAAGTATTCGCTTTGACTTAATACCCTATAATAAAAATGCCGATTTCCAGAATAGTACCTGTACCCTTATTAAGGACGTTACGTACATCTTAATTTGTAAGGATAATCTTATGTCTGAAAAGATTGGAATTCTAACAGGCGGCGGTGATTGCCCTGGACTGAATGCAGTTATTCGGGCAGTGGCCAAGGCAGCAACCTATAAAGACTGGGATACTTACGGTTTCCTCGGGGGTTTTGAAGGTTTGCTTTCGCCAGTGAACTGCCGTAAACTCGAATACCGCGACCTTGACGGTCTGCTTTTACGCGGCGGGACGATTCTCGGTACAAGCAACCGCGGACGTTTTGCAGCCAAAACCGGCCATGGTCAAATACGCCGGGTGCCTGATGAAATCCTTTTAGAAGCAAAACACAACTTTGAACAATTGGGGTTAATAGCTCTTATATGTCTTGGCGGCGACGGGTCGCTGACTATCGCCCAGCAGCTTTATGAAACAGGCGTTCCCGTCATAGGCGTACCCAAAACCATCGACAACGATATAAGTGCGACAATGATGACCTTTGGTTTTGAATCTGCGGTCGCTTGTGCGGTTGACGCTCTTGACAGGCTGCACACCACAGCCGAGAGCCATCGCCGTGTTATAGTACTTGAGGTCATGGGGCGATATGCCGGCTGGATTGCCGCGACAGCAGGTATTGCAGGCGGTGCAGACGTTATTCTAATTCCGGAAATTCCATTCAACTACGACAGCATTGTATCCAAAATTCAGGAACGTGAATTGCGGGGAAAAACCTTTACACTGGTTGTTGCCGCAGAAGGCGCCCGTGAATACGGGAGTGATTTTATAACTTCCGGCAGGACGGGGGGCGACCGTGAAGCGCGCCTCGGCGGAATTGGTGCAATCGTTGCATCAGAAATTGAAAAACGTACCGGCAAAGAAACACGTGTCTGCGTGCTCGGCCATTTGCAGCGGGGCGGCGGACCTACAGCCGCAGACCGTCAGCTTTGTACACGATACGGCATAAAAGCAGTGCAGCTTGTCGCCGAAAGGAAATTCGGCACAATGGTTTCCTGGTGTCCGCCCGATATGACGGATGTGCCTATATCTGAAGCAATAGGCAAGTTGCGAACGGTTCAGCCGGAATGCGAATTAGTGCAGGCGGCACGCGCACTGGGGATAAGCTTTGGAGATGAAATTGCCGCCGGTTTAGACCGATATAACGATACAGCCGTCGTGTCATCAACAGCAGGATAAGGGTTTAAGACGCCGTTTTTTTGAGAAGTTCAATAATTTTTGTCCTGTGTGTGAACAACTGATTTTGCCACAGTTCGTTCAATATCGCAATGATGTTATCGGTCGATTTTCCTTCCTGCCGGGCAAGATAACGCACGGCTGCGGCTGCGCCTTTGGCCATATTTACAGGCTCGATTCCATAATCCAGGGCAAGACTCATAGTGCCGAAAATTCTGTCATTTGGAGCAAGTTTGCGTTTGGGGTCTCTGGCAGCGCGTTCGACAGTATCGTCAAGATAAGGATTGGTCATCCGCACAAGCAAATCCTCGGCAAAAGCCTTATAGCCGGCCGGCGTGAACAGTTCGTCATTTAAATGGCCGTATTTTTTAACAAGGGCGCCGCCCGATTCGTTTAAAAAAGCATTGCGGGCAACAGCCAAAATTTCCTTGTCGCCTGCAATCTCGGCCATTTTTTTATAACCTTTTTCAGCGGCTAAATAGGCCATCAGGGCGTGAATGGCATTATGGCCGTAGAGTTTGGCTTCTTCAAACGCAAGCAGGTCCTGCTTTTCAATAAAAACCCGAATGCCCGGCGTAAAACCTTTAATATCACAGCGGGTTACGAGAATTTTATTAAATGCCTCCACAAGAAACGCCCTGTTTATCCCCGCAGCAACTGGCTTTAACTTCTTTGCGGCAATTTCGTCCGCATCGGCAACCGTCTGGCTCATTTTGCCGATAACGGTATTGAGATACTGCACGGGATGCTTTAATGGTGCAGATAATTTCGCTTTTACCTTTTCTTCGAGAATTTCCGCGGCGTGATTGTTGTTTTCTGCGGTATAGACAATAGTTGCCTTTGCAGAGCTTTTTTCAAGACCTTCGGCAATCAGCGAGGCAACGCTGTTTGTACCCGAATCGTAAAAATTCACCGACGGCAGCGAAGTGCATATTTCGGTTGACTGTGAAACGGCTTCGATAATCTGCCGTCTGTCCTTTTCATCGCAGGGATTATAAATTTCAATGCCCTGAATATTAAAGGTCTCTATGCCGTCGGATTTCGCTACGTTGATGTAATAGCAGCCTTTGTTTGCTCTTACCGCCTCGACAAGCCGCGGGTCGATTTCAGCTATTACTATCCGTGCAAAATTGCCGCTTTTGTACGCCTCGTTCACAAACAGCCCCGATTGAATCGGGCCGAAACCAAAACCCGTAAAAATATGGTCTTTCATAGTGCAAATCAGATTTTAGATTACAGATTACAGATTGCAGACTTTAAATTAAATTCTTATTCAAAAATTCCGCTTCTTTCCTTTTGTCCCAGCAGTCAATCATTTGCAGCGGAGTATGTTTTATATGCGGATAAAGTATTGCCTTGCCGTCAATTTTTGTTTCCTTAATCATCTTCAAAACATCGATTGCGTTATCAAGTGAACCGACCGCGGCCACATAGTTGCCCGGGTCAATTTCATTTTTATCAATTGCTTTAAGCGTTGCAGCCATATCGGACGGTTCGCCTCCGCTCGAGCCGACAAGTTTAATTTCCTGATAATGCACCTTAAGCGCGTCAACCTGCAGAAGATGTTTTCCTTTAGGCAGGCCGCCGAAAAGATTCGCCACGCCGCCTGCACCAAGCAGTTCCATCGCGTGCTGCTGAACCGGATTTATTCCCACAGCCAGAATAATATCGTCCGCCCCCCTGCCGTTTGATTCTGCCATCACGGTCTGGTCAAGTTTTTCAGGCAAAACACAAATCAGCTTTGTGCCGCGGTCTTTTGCCTTTTGTCCGATGTTTTTGACGGTCTGGTCGAGTCTTTCCTGCTGCAAATCGGAAACGATAAGAGCTTTTAGGCCAAATCTAAGTGCAAGCTCGGCATGCATTCTGCCCATTGCTCCGGCGCCGATAACCACGGCCACTCCGCCGGGCAGCAGACCAAGCTGCGGAATTCTCTCGGCGTGCGGACCTTTTTTGATAATATGATAATTTCGCTGCTGTGCGGAATACACACAGCTTATCGGCTCGGCCATCGAAACGGCAAAATATGCCATCGCACTGTTCGGCAGAGGCAGCATACAATCAGCTTTTAATACTTCCTCCTGCACAACGATATACTGCGCCAAATGGCCGCCTAATGTATAACCGACGGCGCACTTGTGCATATTTTCGACGTCGCGGTATCTTTCACGAAAGTTTATCGGGTCGGCGTCAACGGCGGGCTGAATGGCGAATCTTTGACCGATGCTGTATTTATCTTTCAGGTTGTTTCCAATTTTGACCAGTGTTATTGCGCCTTCGTCGCCGAGTATCACAGGCCATTTAGACATATCCCAGCCGCGTATAAAAGTATGCTCCGGCCCCTGCTCAATCAGCTTGATTATACTTGTGCAGACGCCGGCTGCATCGACTCTTGCCAGAAGCTGATTGGGATTTATCTGCGGAACAGGCATTTGTGCGATTTTGAGATTCTCAAATCCCCGGCCTTCGGCGACAAGAGCCTGCATTGTCTGCGGAACAACAAAACTGTTCTGATTAAAATATTGCTGAAATTTTTCCATATTCAGTTTCATCCTTTAAACAATCCTTCAAGCAGCGGCATTCTGACAATCTCTGTGCCGCGGTAAAACCAGTCGGTGGTCATATCCGCGCTGCCTTTTGGCGGGATAAGACCTTTGGCAAATTTTTTGCTTACAGGCGGTTTGGCAACAACCAAATCAAGCGGCACTGCGGAATTTTCATTCACTGCCGCATAAGTTTTATTATCAGAATGAAGATTGCTCCAGCAGTGAGCGCACGGCGCAAAATCAGTTCTGGCCACGTAAAGTTTTTCGCCCTTATCCGGCACAACCGGCTCAAGGCCGTCGGTCTCGCCGGCAAGTTTTGATGGTATCGCAAATTCGCAGGCCATTTTTTGTCCGCGGTCTCTTGCGGATTTCAGATACGGCCTGGCCTTATTCACCGGATGTTCAAATGCCGCAGGGTCGATAAATATGCAGATTTTACTGTCACGCAAATCGCTCATCACAGTAAAATCCTCGAACTTGGCCAGTATCATATCAATATAGCCTTTTTCCCGCCACAGGCTTTCAAAAGATCTGGCAGGGTCTTGTATCATCACATACGTCCAGCTGCTCTGCCAGCTTCGATTGGGAGGTTCAAAACCGTTTAAGATAAGTTTGGCGTCCACAGTGCCGGACGGCACGTCTTTACCGCCGCTGTAAAGTTGCGGGTCAAAAACAAATACATTGTTATGACCGTGGCGGACAAGAAAAGGCGAAACAAGCCCCTTATTGCACGTCGCGTCGTTAATACCCAGATATATCGCGATTACCGTTTCGTCAACTTCAGGCATTAAATGGGCAAGCTCAAGGCTGTTTATATCCTCGTCGGGAGCGAAATAATTGCTCATGCCTTTCAAAACACAAAACGCATCCGTGAGAAACTTTTTATACTGCACAACGGTCATTTTCGATTTTTCAGGTACAACAATTTGCCGTTTAATATCCATATTTTTTTACTCGATTTTCTTTTCGTGAATCATATTCGCCAGTTCCCGGGCAATCAGGCCGATTCTTGGGCCGGGGCGTAAAATAAAATTCTCATCCGGAAAATAAATTCTGCCGTTTTTAACTGCACTTAGGCCGGAAAGTTCCGCCCAGTCGGCCAGCAGTTTTCCCCGCATTTGCGAACTCACCGCTCCGCCCGGCACCGGTTCGATTATAACCTGCGGGTCGCGCCGAAGCAATGATTCCTTTGAAACAACAGGATATAAGGAATCAACCTGTGCAAAAATATTCTCTCCGCCGGCTATTTCAATCAGTTCGCCGATACTGGTGCCGCCGCCGGCAGTGCCGAGCTGCGTAAGCGACCCGCCAATGCGGTTCATACTGAAAAACACACGCGGCCGGTTAAAATCTGCCACCTGCCGCGAAACCTCGTCAAGCTGTGTGCGGATAGTATTAACAAGCTCATCTGCTTGCCTGCGGCAGTTGAGCTTTTGGCCGATAGTAAGAATTGATTCGTAAAGATTTTTTGTGCCCTCAAGCTGCAGCCGCAGTATTTCGATTTTCCTTTGAGAACAGAAATCCTTTATGCCCTCCGATACCCCCGCGACAATAATCAGGTCCGGCGAAAGGCTGAGAATTTTCTCGAACGACGGGTTTATTATTCCGCCGACACAGGGTTTATTTTTTGCATCCGGCGGGTAATCGCAAAAATCGCCTACACCCGCAATAATATCCTCGCAACCGAGCGCATAGACTATCTCGGTGATATTCGGATTCAGCGTTATTATTCTGCTGTAAACTTTTTCGGAAACGGTATTATCGGTTTCAGCCTGCCGCTTCGTGCCGAATATGCCGAATAAAATTACACAAACGACCGCCGTCGCAAATGTTAGTATTATTAAAGGCTTAAAATTATTTAAAATCACGGCTGCAAGTATAAATCCGCTTTGTCCGTTTGTCAATTTAAGGTTTTCCTGCAAAATTTCTTCTGGTATAATGCGGGCTGGTTATCGCCGCTGTGGCGACGAAGGGATACGAAAGTATTGATTGCCTTAAACAAGCCCAATTTGTTTGACGTTTCAAAGGTGTTCGCACCGGACGGGCCGCTGGCCGGGTGGGAGCGTTTCGAGCTGCGTCCGCAGCAGATTAAAATGGCCGCTGCTGTAAAAGCCGCTTTTGAAAATAAACATCACCTGATAGTCGAGGCAGGTACAGGCGTCGGCAAAAGTTTTGCATATCTGGTCCCCGCTGTCGAGCGTGCGCTGAACAAGGAAGGCAAATCACTCATCAGCACCTATACAATCAATTTACAGGAACAGCTTATTAACAACGACATTCCGTTCCTGATAAAAAAACTTGGTGCGGTGTTTTCCGCCGCCATAGCAAAAGGACGCAATAACTATCTGTGCCGGCGAAGGCTCGAATTTGCAATAGGCAAAAGCAGGGGATTATTCGACGATTTCTACGGTGAACTGATAAATTTGCGGCAATGGGCAGACAACAGTGAAGACGGTTCGCTGAGCGAACTGAAACATTCGCCTTCAGCAATGGTGTGGGATGCGGTCAAAAGCGAACACGGCAACTGCCCGGGCAGAAAATGCCTGAACTTCAGCAAATGCTTTTACTGGCGGGCAAGACGCAGACTTGAAACCGCCGATATTATCGTGGCCAATCATTCGATTCTGTTCAGCGACCTTGTGCTGCGCAGGGAAAACATTTCGCTTCTGCCGGATTATAAATTCATTGTGATTGACGAAGCGCACAATATGGAGGCTGTGGCACAGGATCATTTCGGCCTGGACATCTCCAACTTCTCGATAAGCTACACGCTGAACAACATTTACAATCAGCGGACAAAACGCGGATTTCTTTCCTGGCTGCCCGTTAATGCTGAAAAAGCCGTTGGACAGATAAAAATCTGCGAAAAAGCCGCCAAAACGTTTTTTCAGGACGTTTCTCAATGGTACGACAGCGACTGCCGCAGCAGCGGCAACGGCAGATGCCGGGCAAATTTCGTAAAAGACTGCATCAGCGAACAATTCAGAGAATTGCGGAGCAGACTCTCGGCAATGGCAAAACAGTTTCAGGACACCGACGAGCAGTTTGAATTCAACCGCCACATCGACCGATGCAGAGAAATCGAGTCTGGCATTCGCACTTTTCTGACGCAGCCCAAAGACGACTGTGTTTACTGGGTGGAAAAACAGGAAAACCGCAGAATGCATATTTCCCTTCGCAGCGCACCGCTCGATGTAGGGCCTTATGTGCGGGAATGTCTTCTTGAAGAGTTTCCGGCTATCGTTATGACCTCGGCAACTTTAAGCAGCGCAGAACAGGACGGCAGGGAAGGCTTCGGATTTTTTGCCGACCGCATCGGTCTGAAAGACTTCAAACACCTGCGGCTCGGCTCGCCGTTTAATTACGCCGGCCAGGTTACGCTGTATATCGAGTCCAATTTGCCTGAGCCGAACGAAGACGGCTTTGTCCGAATCGCCGCCGAGAAAATAAAATATTATCTCACGCAGACCGGCGGCAATGCCTTTGTGCTGCTTACCAGCTACGCAATGCTTAAATCACTTACTGAAATTCTGGAAGACTGGCTTGTCCAAAACGATATGCCGGTGTTTAAGCAAAGCGACTCTTACGACCGCACAAAACTTCTCAATGAATTCCGTCACACCCGGCGGGCTGTGCTTTTCGGCACGGACAGCTTCTGGCAGGGAGTCGATGTGCCGGGCGATGCGCTGCAAAATGTTATTATTGTGCGGCTGCCGTTTGCCGTGCCTAATCATCCGCTGATTCAGGGCAGAATTGAAAAAATCAGGGCCGACGGCGAAAGCCCGTTTTTCAAGTACCAATTGCCCTGTGCCGTTCTAAAATTCAAGCAGGGTTTCGGCAGACTCATCCGCAGTAAAACCGACCGCGGCATTGTCGTGGTGCTTGATTCACGCATTGTGCGCAAAACATACGGCAGACAATTTATCAATGCAATACCGAAATGCAGAATTGAAATAGTGTAAAACGCAAATTTCAGCGATCCGGCTGCCTTTATGAAAGCAGTTTTTCAGCATACATCCAATCTACTGCACGTGCTAAAGTTTGTTGGGGGGTATATCGGGGCTTATATCCCAGCAACTGTACGGCTTTGCTGATATCAGGACACATATGAGCCTTGAAGTGCCACCAGCCGCCAATATCAGTATTATATTTCTTAACATATTCGTCCCATTCCACGGTCCTGACGGGTATTTTAACATTGTAAATATCGGCATAAGCCTCCACAAATTTTGAGGCAGTTAATGCGTAAGCTGAACCGACATTAAAAATCCGGCCGGCAGACTGCGCCGGTTTTTCGACCACAAGAAAAAAACATTGCGCAATATCTTCCGCGTCACAAGGTCCAATCAGAACATCAGGCCCTTGCGGCAGTATAACCTCATGACCCTGTTTATGCCGCTTATGTACATCCAGACTTCTGCCGCCCGAGCATTCCAGAGGAATTTTGCCCGGGCCACAAATGTTCGGCGGCATAACAGCGGTAAAAGCAACACCATCGGCATCGCTTTGTTTCAAAAGCTCAAGAATATTCTTATAGCGAATGCGATATCCGTCAAACACACACTGACTTTGCGTAATTTCCGGAGTCGGAACCGTATGAGGACACCCGTACATCCACAGCGACCCGCAGGCAATTATATGCTTTGCCGTATTTTTGAAGATATGGTAAGCCGGCAGGACATCATGAACGATATTTATTACAACCTGCGGATGCAAATCGGCCAGGCTTCGCAAAAACTCCTCATTACGCATATCCCCTTTAATATACCGTATTTTAGACCATATCTTTGTCGCCGGAATTGCCGTACGGCCTGTTCCTGCCACTATGGTTTCATAACCTGCATTCACCAGCAGAGGAATCAAAAAACCGCCAATATGCCCGGTGCCGCCAATAACTATCGCTCTCATAGCTTCTTCATATCTTTCAAAATATAAACGTTATTGTTTTTTCGCAGATTTCATTCGCCCCCAGTCTGACAAATTAACGGTACTGCTGCGGTCAATATCGGCCCCCCGGCATCGCCAGTTCAGCTCATCGCAGTCATTGAGCCATTCGAGCACAAAAATCTCAACGTCGCCGATATCAATAACGCAGTTGCGATTCAAGTCCCCTGCCGTCCAGGGCATATCGGCTCCGCCGCAACCGGACTGAAAGCTGTTTTCGCCCCAGTCATCCGCCAATTTTGCAATGTCCGCAAAATTTACCGAGCCGCTTTGGTCAATATCTGCGCCGCTGCAATAATTATTTCCGACAGCACAGCCCTCATCAAGCCATTTTAGAACAATCATCTGCTGGTCAGATATATTGACTTTGCAATCCTTGTTTATATCGCCTGGCGGATATGGATGATTGGCATCGCCGCAGCGCGGCAGTTCGCTTAAATATTCCGGCAAAACTTTTATTCCCATAAGTCCTGCGGGCATATCGATAATAATTTTGTCAAAAATCGTGTTTCTGAAATCCTCCGGCCAGCCGTCCGCATAATGTGCCGACAGTGAAACATTATTCATTCCAAAAACGCCGTCAACAATAAGGTATTGGTCCCGCTGTACGTCATAATATCCTATATCGTGAACGGCTACCATAGCATTTTTGTATATCAGCTTAAAGCCGTTGATTGTCGGCACGGAAAGCTCGTCTATTGAAAATCCCGGAATTTCCACTATTCCGCCCACTCCGCCTATGGCCACGCTGAAAGCCGTTTCAACCAGAGGATTGCCGTTTGCATCGACCAGCCCCAGCATTTGTGCCTGCTGTATTGAAATAAGGCTTACCATCCCGCCGGTGTCAAGCAGCCATGTGCCTGTTGAATTTTGACTGCCGTGTTTTATGGTAATATTGTCAATTACCGGATTATAAGCCAGCACGGGTAGCGGCGGAACGTTAAGCGGATTGTCCGGCTGAATATATTTTTCAAATCGCAGCGGTATTTGGAAATCGCTCGGCGGAATATTCGGATGCTGCGGCGAATAAGGATAGGCATTAAAAAAACCCGGCAGCGCAAATTCATTATCGTCAGGCGGTATGTTGCTTGCATTTGCGTCAAGTACTATTACCCTGCCTGCCATTGTCGGCACGCCCATCAAATCAATCGGTCCTATGAGTTCGTCGGCTTGTGTTTGTGTAATCTGCACTCGAAATTGGCCTGCGGGTTCAAATCCGCTAAGGTCTTCTTCTTCGAGAGTACCAAAAAACTCAAAATCACCCAAATCCAGACTATAAGGCTTAATCGAGATGTATAAAGGTTCAGATACATAGAAATAATCTTCTCCGCCTACGCCGACATCAACGAATACCGAATTGGTCTCGACGGCAATACCCATCTGGGATGCTGTTTCATAAGAAAGAAGTATTCCAGACGCTCCGGTATCATAATAAGCCCAGTTGATGGCTGTTTCACCGCCGAGCAAAGGGTCTTCATAAGTGAGCGGCGGACCGTTCGGGTCGCGGTGTAGTATAAACAGCATTTTGGGTATATCACCTGCGGCCTCAAGTACGCCGTCTATCACAAGATTTTCCGCAGCCGATGCGCTGTATGGCACAA
>DYLR01000006.1 GCA_020721975.1 Blastopirellula marina
TGTGAACCTGATGTAAAGGTTCTGGCATAACGAAAAGGACACGGATTTTTTTATATGGCATAGTTAGCCCCGCGATTTATTCGCGAGATTTTGTTTTCAAACTTGCCGTTCTTGACAAAAATCGCACGACAGTTTATCCTTCAGTTTTGTATAATTTCGTTATTATTCCTCAATTTAAGAGGCCTAAATGGTTGTAACTCGCTTTGCTCCTTCTCCTACCGGATATTTGCATATCGGCGGTGCAAGAACTGCTTTATTTTGTCTGCTTTGGGCCCGCAAGACCGGCGGCAAATTTATCCTTCGCATCGAAGATACCGACCAGAACCGCAATACTCCCACGGCAATGCAGCAGGTTCTCGACGATCTGTGCTGGCTGGGTCTGAACTGGGATGAAGGTCCCCAGGTCGGCGGGCCAAACGGCCCTTATCTTCAGTCCCAGCGGCTGGCCATTTACCAAAAATATGTTGACAAACTGCTTGACAGCGGACTGGCCTATTACTGCTTTGATACCCCTGAAGAATTACGGGCTATGCGCGAAAAGGCTGCCGCGGCTAAACAGAATTTTACCTATCCGCGTCCAGCCAAGTTCCCGACCTTGCAGGACGTAAAACAGGCACGCGAACAGGGCAAGCCTGTAGTAGTTCGATTCTGTATGACTAATAACGAGATTGTCGTGAATGACCTGATTCGCGGCCAGGTACGGTTCAATGGCAGGGAACTGGGGGACTTTATTATCCTCAAAAGTGACGGTTTTCCGACATATCACTTTGCATGTGTTGTGGATGACGAACTGATGGGTATAACTCACGTGCTTCGCGGGCAGGAACATCTTATGAATACGCCCTGCCATATTGCCCTGCAAAAGGCGCTGGATTTCAGGACGCCGCAGTATGCCCATATTACGCTTACGGTCAATCAGGGCGGCGGCAAACTTTCCAAACGCGACCGGGCAAAAGCGCTGCGGGAGCATATTCTTGCGCATAAGGAAATCGACATAAACAGGCTGATTCAGGTTGGCGGGTTGGGCGAAAATGAAATGAAGGAATTTCTTGAAGCACGGTCTGTGCCGGATAATCCGCAGGTTGACGCAATGGCCGAGTATCTTGGCATTCATCTGCCGGAAATCAATGTAATAGATTTTCGCCGAAGCGGATATTTGCCTGAAGCGATAGTTAATTTTATCGCCTTGCTGGGCTGGAATCCCGGCGGCGACAGGGAGATAATGACCTTTGAGCAGCTTATAGAGGCATTTGACCCGTCGCGGTTCAGCAGCGCCAACAGCCTGTTTGACCGCAGCAAATTGATAGCCTTTAATACCGAACATATAAAAATGCTCGACCCGGAAAAATTGCTGATGCATTTTAAGGAATACCTTAATGCCAATAAATTGCCGATGGCAGGAGCGGATGATGCCGTACTTGGCAGGCTTTTGCAAATCTGCCACGGGGCAAGGACGCTGGAAGAAGTGAAGAATAAAAGCGAATTTTTATTTATGGAAAATGATAAAATAAGGTATGATAGCGACGCGGTTGACAAGATACTGCTGAAGGGCGAAAAGCAGGGTCTTGAGATGCTGTGGCTGCTGCGGGATAAGCTGGCGCAGTTAAGCCCTGTGAATGCCCGGACGCTCGAGGCGATGCTTCGAGGATTAGCCGAGGAAAAGGCCGTCGGGCTTGGCAAGGTTGCCCAGCCTTTGCGGGTTGCGATTACCGGCACAACTGTCAGCCCGCCGATTTTTGACTCGATTGACATGCTGGGTATGGACAACACGCTGGCAAGAATCGATAATACGCTAAAGAGATTTGAGGTTTGAAACTTTAATAATAATTCTGAAGTGGTATAATAGGTAAAAATGCTTAATGCTGTCTCACAACAGACTGTAAGTATTATAAAAATGAAAGTCCCGCAAAATACTATAATCTGTGGCGATTGTGAAGATATTCTGCGGGGATTTCCTGACAATTGCATAGATTTGATAGTAACCTCGCCGCCTTATGCCGAAGCTCGTAAAAATGTTTATGGCGGCGTAAGCCCAGGTAAATATGTGGAGTGGTTTTTACCCAAAGCTAATCAATTTTTGAGAGTACTGAAACCCGATGGGACTTTTATCCTGAATATAAAAGAAAAGGTTGTAGGATGCCAGCGTCACACTTACGTAATTGAACTTATACTTGAGATGAAAAAACAGGGCTGGTTGTGGACGGAGGAGTTTGTCTGGCACAAAAAAAACTGTTATCCCGGCAAATGGCCGAATCGTTTCAGAGATGCATGGGAGAGGTGTCTGCAATTTAACAAAACCAAAGACTTTAAAATGTTTCAGGATGAAGTAATGGTACCTGTTGGCGATTGGGCAAAAACAAGGCTTCGAAATTTAAGCGATACAGATAAAATCAGGGACGAATCCAGGGTAAAAAGCGGTTTCGGCAAAAATATTTCAAATTGGCTCGGCAGAGACAAGGCTTATCCAACAAACGTACTTCATCTTGCGACAGAATGCGCTAACAGAAACCATAGCGCCACTTTTCCAATATCTTTACCTGAATGGTTTATCAAACTATTTACGGAAAAACACGACATAGTGCTTGATCCATTTATGGGTTCCGGGACAACGGCTCTTGCCGCAAAATTGCTGGAAAGAGCTTATATAGGCGTCGAGATAAATAAGGAATACTGCGAAATAGCAAGGAATAAACTTGGGGAGATTGCGGCACAAAGGAGCTTTAAATGGAAAAACTGAAACTCAATGACATTAAAGAGTTTGTGAGTAAAAATATCTGCCTGTTTCACCAGAGCAAACTCAAAACACTTGAGAAAATAAAACTTAAAGAAATATTGAAAAAGAAAAATCCATACCTATTCAGAGCAAAAGATATAACTATTGCGAGCGATTTAATAAGTAATATCCTTGATGCTTTTTTATCTTCTTCAGAGGAAGAACTTTTCGGGAGTTTTCTCGAAGAACTTGCGGTTTTTATTGCCGGCAAAACCTGCAAGGGGCGAAAATCTGCCGCTACCGGTATAGATATTGAATTTACAAATAAAGAAGTCCTGTATTTGGTTTCAATAAAATCCGGTCCAAACTGGGGAAATAATGCCCAGCAAAACAAACAACAGCAGGATTTTCAAACGGCTGTTCGTGTTTTAAAGCAGGCTAAACATAAGTTGAATGTGCAACCGGTACTTGGTATCTGTTATGGCAAAACCAAAACAACGTTTTTAAGGGGTTACATGAAAGTGGTTGGTCAGAATTTCTGGTATCTTATAAGCGAAAACGAAAACCTATATACGGATATCATAGAGCCTCTCGGCTACAGGGCAAAGCAGCATAATGATGCTTTTGTCAAACAAAAAGGAAAGGTTGTAAATTCATTTACGCAGGAGTTTATATCGGAGTTTTGTAACGACGGTATAATCAACTGGGAAAAACTTGTAAAATTTAACAGTGGTAATCTGGATTTGAATCAAACAGCATGATCGCGGTCTTTTATTAAATGGATTAATGAAAATAAATGCAATTTATACGTCAGCATAGATATTGTCATTAGCGGTTTTCGAAAGGACAGTAAAAGTGTTTTCACTGTGTATTTCTGATGGCAGTAAGAAAAAGTTTGCTACTAAAACAGAATTGGAAAACTATATTGAAATTGGGCACGCTGAAAAGGGTGGTTTTGATTGGATTTGTGAAATTAAAGACGATAAAGGAAACTGTTACGGATGCAGCTGGAAATTAGAAGTTGAAATGATATAAATAATATGCTAAAGAATTTGCGAATGTTTGTTAAATCAGGAAAGTGATATATGTCAGTACTTGTAACCGGTTCGATAGGAATAGATACGGTCAATACGCCGTTGGGCAAGAGCGAGAACTGTATCGGCGGCTCGGCGGTTTATTTCTCAATGGCAGCCAGCTTCTTTGACGAGGTTCGCTTCGTCGGCGTTGTCGGGCAGGACTGCCCGTTCGACCTGGCCAAGGTCTTTTCGGGCAGAAACGTGGATTTGCGCGGGCTTGAAAGACGGTCCGGCAGCCGCACCTTCCGCTGGCAGGGAACTTATATGGGCGATATGAGCCAGGCCATTACCGACCACGTCGAGTTCAATGTTTTAGCTGAAAGGCCGCCCATTGTGCCGGAAGCCTTCCGCGACAGCAGATATGTCTTTCTTGCCAATACCAACCCTGCCCTGCAGATACAGCTTCTTGACCAGATGCACAATCCCGTATTTGTCGCCGCCGATACGATGAACTGCTGGATATCCAATCACGGCGAGGAACTCAAAAAGCTTATGCAAAGAATCAACGCTTTTATCTGCAACGACGGCGAGGCACGGCAAATCACACACAGGGAAAACCTGGCTGCCGCGGGTAAAGAGCTTCTTAATCTCGGCCCTCGTGTTGTGATTATCAAACGCGGCGAACACGGCTCGACAATGTTCAGCAAAGACGGTGATATTTTTATGCTGCCGGCTTATCCAACCGATGAGGTCAAAGACCCTACCGGTGCCGGCGATGCCTTTGCTGGTGCGGTACTGGGTTATCTGTCAAGCGTCGATAAAAATACGGGAATGTCTTTGCGTACGGCGATGGCTTACGGCACAGTAGCGGCGTCTTTTGCGATAGAAGGTTTTTCGCTTTCCGGCGTCAGTAAAATCGGTCGCGGCGATATCGACGCCAGATTTGAACACTTGCGCAGATATACACAATTTTAATACTAACGCGCAATTAGGGTATAGAGTATAGGGTTTAGTTATTTACTATCTCCTGTCTGCTAATTGATTTTAGATTTTGGATTTGTTTCGGATTTCGGATTTCGTGCTTCGGATTTATATTAGTTGTGTTTTTCAAAAATTATTTGCGCTGTAGAGTACCTGTGCGTTGTTTTGTTGCCATTGATATTGATGAGCATATCCGCCGACGGATATGTAAATTGCAGGACGAATTGCGAGGAAGAATCGGCGTGCAGAAAAGCCGGATTAAATGGGTGCAGCCGGAGCAGATACATTTAACGCTGAAATTTCTCGGCGAGGTCCCGGATGCGGCAATTGCTGAAGTCTGCCGTACCGTGGAAAAGGCTGTGAAAATCCACAGCAGTTTTGAAATAAATATCACCGGCGTCGGCACATTTGGCCGGCCTGCAGGCGTGCTTTGGGTTGGTGCGGAGGAGAATGCTTCTATTTTGGCTCTTGCGGCAGATGTTGAAAAAGCATGTGCAGCGATGGGGTTTGAGCCTGAAAAACGCAAATTTAGTGCGCATTTGACAATAGCGCGAATAAAAGACCCCGCAGCAGGGCAGCTGGTAGTCGGGGAGATTGATTCGGTAAAGAATTTTTCCCCGGGAAGCATGATGATTGATTTAGTGAAGATTTACAAAAGCGATTTGACTTCTGCCGGCCCGCAATATACTGTATTGCATAAAATTACGTTGCCGACATGATAAATTATGTTTGATGTTCGATATTTTTATTAAAATTCAATTATAAGGAAACGGAGGTTCTGAATGCCCAAAACAGCAGCAATTAAAAAACCGGTGAAACAGACGGAAAATCTGGCGAAGGTAACGGCAGCCAAACCGGTTGCCGGCAGTGAAAAAACACACGCTGAAAAATTGCCTGTCAAATCCGCCGCACTTGAACGGGCGATAGCCCAGATTGAAAAACAGTACGGCAACGGCTCAATTATGCAGATGGACGAGCATAAATACGCCAAAATTGAGAGTATCAGCACAGGCGCTTTGTCACTCGACATTGCCCTGGGCGGAAGCGGTGTACCGAGAGGAAGAATAATAGAGTTTTTTGGCCCTGAATCGTCGGGCAAAACGACACTTGCTTTACATGTAATTGCAAATGCCCAGAAATCCGGCGGCGTTGCGGCATTCATAGATGCAGAACACGCCATTGACACAACATGGGCAAAAAAGCTCGGCGTTGATGTAAGCTCTCTGCTGGTAAGCCAGCCGGATACGGGGGAACAGGCTCTTGATATTGCCGAGATGCTGGTGCGTTCCAATTCGGTTGACGTGATAGTAATAGATTCCGTTGCGGCTTTGCTTCCGGCTGCCGAGCTTGAAGGCGAAATGGGCGCCCAGCACGTCGGTCTCCAGGCAAGACTAATGAGCCAGGCTATGCGAAAACTTACCGGGGCAATATGCAAAAGCAAAACATGTTTGATTTTTATCAATCAAATACGAATGAAAATAGGCGTGATGTTCGGCAACCCCGAAACGACGGCAGGCGGACAGGCCCTGAAATTTTACAGCTCGGTGCGAGTCGATATTCGCAGGGTTAATACCATCAAGGAAGGCGATAACGCCGTAGGCAATCACGTGCGGGCAAAAGTCGTCAAAAATAAAATTGCGCCGCCGTTCCGCGAGGCCGAATTTGATATTATGTTCGACAGCGGTATAAGTTATGAAGGCGATTTGATTGACCAGGGTGTGGCCTGTGATGTGGTTGAAAAGAGCGGCGCATGGCTGCAGCTGGGGTCGGTAAAGCTTGGTCAGGGCAGGGAAAACGCACGCAGGTTCCTGAAGGAAAATCCGGAAATTGCGGCAGAAATCAGGCAAAAAATACTTGTGAAGAAAGGACTTGTTTAATATCAAAAATCAAATACCAAAAACCAAAAACAAAGATGGGTGAAGCAAAATTAAGAGATGAGTTAAAAAAACGATTATACACGCTGGTTTTGTGCACAATTGATTTTCTTGATGAGTTGCCTAAGGAACTTGTATCGAAAAGAATTGCAGACCAGCTTTTAAGAAGTTCTACGAGTGTATTGGCAAATTTTGTTGAAGCAAGGGCTGCATCAACTACGAAAGATTTTACTAAAATTTCCAAAATTTTTGCCGCAAGTGTTCTGACCTTAAAAAGCGGTAAGAAATAAAGATTTTTGCCTCTTATCTTTGATATTTGGTTTTTGATATTTGATATGATAAAGGGATTATTTGTGTTTTCAGCCGGACAGATACGACAGCAGTTTATAGATTTCTTTGTAAATCAGGGCCATAAGTTTGTGCCGAGTTCGCCGACCGTGCCGCCGGACGACCCGACGCTGCTTTTTGCAAATGCCGGGATGAACCAGTTCAAGGATATTTTCCTCGGCACAGGCTCTCGCGATTATAAACGCGCGGTCAACAGCCAAAAATGCATCCGTGCCGGCGGCAAACACAACGACCTCGAGGATGTCGGCACAGACACCTATCACCACACGTTTTTTGAAATGCTCGGCAACTGGTCTTTCGGCGATTATTTCAAGACCGAGGCGATTGAATGGGCGTGGAAACTGCTTGTTGAGGTTTGGAAACTCGACCCGGGGCGGCTGCATGCCACATATTTCGAGGGCGACAGAGAAGAAAATCTCCAGCCGGATTTTGAGTCTCGGCAGATTTGGATGAAATATCTGCCGGTCGAGCATATTCATCCGGGCAGCAAAAAGGACAACTTCTGGGAAATGGGCGAAACCGGTCCGTGCGGACCATGCTCGGAAATACATTACGACGGTACGGACGATTTTTCCGGCTCATCGCTTGTCAATACAGGTTCGCCGAAGGTGATTGAAATCTGGAATCTTGTTTTTATTCAGTTTAATCGCAACGGAGAAGGAAAACTATCGCCGCTGCCGGCAAAACATGTCGATACGGGGATGGGGCTTGAGCGCATTGTGCGAATACTTCAGGGCAAAGATTCCAATTATGATACCGATTTGTTTGCGCCGATTATCGCGGCAATTGAAAAAATCAGCGGCAAAAAATATAACGGCACATTAAACGAGAAAAAAGATGCTGCATTTCGCGTTATTGCAGACCATATCCGCACTTTAACCTTTGCAATAACCGACGGCGGCGTGCCGAGCAATGAAGGCCGGGGATATGTAATTCGCAGAATATTACGGCGGGCCTGCCGCTTCGGCAGAGTGCTTGATATGCACCAGCCGTTTATGGCAAAACTTGTGCCGGTGGTTATAGAGCAAATGGGCGAGGCATTTGGCGAAATCAAAAAGAGCAGGGATTTTCTATGCGCAGCGCTTACCGCCGAGGAAGAATCGTTTAACCGTACGCTCGACCGAGGAATTGAAATTTTCAACAGCGCCGCCGAAAAGGCGACCGGCAAAACTATTTTCGGCGACGACGCCTTCGCACTTTACGACACTTACGGTTTTCCGCTCGATTTGACGCAGCTTATGGCGCGAGAACGCGGGATGAGCGTTGATGTTAAAAAATTTGAGCAGCTCATGGAAGCCCAGCGCAGCCGGGCTCGCGGCGCAAAAAAGGAACTCTCGCTTGCTGCGCTTATTTCGGGCGTAACACCCCCGGCCACCGATGACGGTCAAAAATATCTGACGGATTCATCTGCGGCAAAGGTGATAGGTTTTGTTGACAGGCAGGGCTATAAAGACAAAGGAACGCTCACAGAGAAAAACGAACAGGCCGCAATAATACTCGACAAGACCTGTTTCTACGCCGAATCCGGCGGCCAAACAGGCGATTGCGGTATAATTGAAGGCAAGGCCGGTACGTTCAGCGTGGAAAATACCGAAAAGGCAGGCAACTGCATTTTACACTGCGGAAAAATTGTTTCGGGAACAATATCGGTTGGTGATGATGTATGTGCTAAAGTTGACTCTGGCCGACAGTCGAGCAGGAAGAATCACACGGCTACGCATCTTTTACAGTGGGCGTTGATAGAAACGCTCGGCAATTCAGTGCGTCAGCAGGGGTCACTTGTCTGCCCGGATTATCTGCGGTTTGATTTTACCTGCCCCCGTGCGTTAACTCCGCAGGAAGTCAAACGTGTTGAACATCTTGTCAATGAAAAGATACATGCGAATCTGCCGGTGGCCTGGGCGGTAATGCCGATTGACAAGGCTCGAAAGCTCGCAGCGCATGCGCTGTTCAATGAAAAATATGGCGATGTAGTTCGCGTGATTGCAATAGGCGCTGAAAGTGAGGAAAAGCTGCACGAGGCCTTCAGCAGGGAATTCTGCGGCGGTACGCACGTTGAAAATACCGGCCAAATCGGCGGATTTAAGATAATTAAAGAGGAAAGCATTTCATCAGGCGTGCGAAGAATAACTGCGATTACCGGATATGCTCTGCAGGCCTGGTTTGCTCAGCGCAGCGAAATTATTGACGATATTTGCGAACAGCTCAAGACAAGGCCGGAGGAAATTTCTGTACGAATCGGCAAGCTCATCGAGGAAAATAAAAAACTTGCCAAAGATATAAAGTCGGTCAAAAAAGGCGGCGGCACAGATGCTGTTTCTCAGGCGGCAGAACTTCTGGCAAAGTCTGAAAAAATTGGGTCAACCGCAATAATCATCGGCAGACTTAATAATGCTTCGGATGAAGATGTGCGCGGTGCGATAGATATGCTCCGCAAAAAAGCGACATCTGCGGCAATTGTACTCGGCACGGCAGCGGGCGACGACAAGGTGATGCTCTTTGCCGGAATGACGGACGATTTGGTTAAGAAGGGTTTAAGTGCGGGAGAAATTGTAAAGCAGATTGCACCGGTTGTCGGCGGAGGCGGAGGCGGCAGGCCCAATATGGCTCAGGCCGGCGGCAAAAACGCAGCCAAACTTGACGAATCGCTGAGAAAAGCCGGCGAAATTATTAAAGGCAAGTTAAAAGAATCTCCGGCAAAATGAAATAATGATTTGATTTTGGCTTTCCTGTAAAGACAGAATTCCAAAATACCTGCCAAAATAACCGCTCAAAACTTGGTCTGCAATTTCATCTTGCATACAGCTTTCCAAAGTTTATTCGCGCTGTAATATGAGTTAGATATATAATATCCGGTGTGGCACAGGTACTGTTATACGAGATGGCATTGTAGAGTTAGAACTGTCTGAGGAATCGCAGGTCGTTTTCAAACAGCATACGAATATCGGGTATGCTGTATTTTCGCATTGCAAGCCGTTCTATGCCGAAACCGAACGCCCAGCCGGTATATTTTTCACTGTCAATGCCGACCGCATTAAATACATTCGGGTCAACCATTCCGCAGCCGCCTATTTCCATCCACCCGTCCGATTCGTCCCTGTCTTGCCAAAGAATATCGACTTCCGCGCTTGGTTCGGTGAACGGGAAAAAGCTCGGCCTGAAACGCCATTTTGTATCCGGGCCGAAAAAGGCATGCATAAACTGGTCGATGCTTGTGCGCAAATCAACCATGCTTACGCCTTCATCGACAACAAGCGCTTCAATCTGGTGAAACATAAACATGTGTCTGGCGTCAACGGTATCGGGGCGATAAACACGTCCCGGCGCAACGACGCGAATCGGCGGTTTACGGCTTTCCATTACGCGAATCTGAATTGTCGAGGTCTGGCTGCGAAGCAGGGTTTTTTCATCGATATAAAAATTATCGGCAGGGTCGCGAGCGGGATGTTCCGGCGGTATATTTAAGGCCACAAAATTGTGCCATTCGTCTTCGACCTCCGGGCCGTAAGCTATCGAAAAACCCATACGCGCGAATATTTCTATCAGTTCATTTATAGTTTTTGTAATAATATGATGCGCACCAATATCGATTGGCTCGCCCGGCAGGGTAACATCAACCAAATTTTGGATTTTGGATTTTGGATTTTGGATTGAAGACTGTGCTTGTTCAAACGCCTCGGTTATCTGCTGCTTTATGGAGTTGGCAAGCCGGCCGGCATCCTTGCGCTGCTCCGGAGGAGCCGAGCCGACCATGCCGAGCATCTGTGTGATACTGCCTTTGCGGGACAGGTACTTTATGCGGAATTCCTCGAGCTGCCGGGCATCCCGCACATCTTTAAGCTCTTTGAGAGCCTGTTCGCCAATCTGTTGAAACTGATTGATATCCATATAAACAGGCGTTATATTTTCATCGCTTGTTTTACCCTGTCAATAATCAGGTCAAACGCAGCAGCATCGGCAATGGCTATTTCACTAAGCATCTTGCGGTTAAGAAGTATATTGGCCTTTTTCAATCCGTTGATAAGCCGGCTGTAATTGAGACCTCTTTCCCTGCATGCAGCGCTGAGACGAACAATCCACATTGCACGGAATTGACGCTTCTTGCGTTTTCTGCCGATACGCGAATAGACAAGTCCGCTGGTTACGGCCTCTTTGGCCTGTCTGTAATTTCTGCTTGCCGAACCCCTGCGGCCGCGGGCGTTTTTAAGTACCTTTTTGTGGGATTGACGTGTAGCTGAACCTTTTCTGACTCTTGGCATTGAGCTTTCCTTTCTATGATTTAAGTTATAGTTTGTAAAATTCGCCGATATGAAACCGGCGATGGGTCGAACTTTTCAACCCGTCAGGTCCGCTGCGGCAGCTCATAAGCCGGCGAACACTCTCGATTTTGGATTTTAGATTTTGGATTACAGATTACGGATTACGGATTTTAGATTACAGATTTACTCGCCGAGCAGTTCCCTTGTACGCTTGAGAAAAACATTATCAACAAGGGCCGGATTTGTAAGGCGACGGCGATGCTTGGCGCTCTTGCCGCTCATCAAATGACCTGTGCCGGCACAATGACGCACGACCTTGCCGGTCGCTGTAACTTTAACACGTTTTTTTAGGCCCTTATGGGTCTTCTGCTTGGGCATAATTTATCCTTTTCTTTAAGACCTTTGCTGTCGTCAATTAAAATAGGATTTAGCATTATACTGCCCTGACATATCCGAGTCAATAGCGGCTGCAAAATTCGTCTGCCTGTACGGCAATCCTGTAAAAAAATTGACAGCTTTGTTATCGACTTTGCCGCAGGCGTTGATTATAATGCTGATTGGAAATATACGCAACTGGATTGGCGTGGAGGGGCTCAGTTATCTTTATATTGACGATGAGGCGCTGTTTGATGAAATTATAGGGGTCAATGCCGACCTGTCTGTTCAATGTGTCAGGACGGCGCTTGAAAGCGGCGCAAAATTTGATTTCGCTCATTTCTGGGAGGATATTTGTTACAAAAACGGCCCGCTCGTATCGCCATCGGTGTTTGAACGGAAGATAGTACCGCACTACAAACGCATCACCGATATTGTGCGAAGCTACGGAATAAATATCGTTTCGCTTGACTGCGACGGAATGATAGATTCACTTATAGGCACGTGGGTTAATAACGGAGTGAACACGATGTTCCCCATCGAGGTCGGCACATGGAACGCCGAGATACGCCCGTGGCGGGAAAAGTACGGCAGGGAATTGCGGGGCGTCGGCGGTATGAACAAGACGGTTTTTGCGAGGGACAAATCTGCTGTCGATGCTGAGATTGACAAGCTGTGCCCCCTGGTTGAGCTGGGCGGATATATTCCATGCCCGGATCATCGAATTGCGCCGGATGCCGAATGGGATAACGTGAAATATTACTGCGACCGGATGCGAAAGGTTTTCGGTTAATTTTCTTCGGGCTGCTGCAGCGTATTGCTCCCGTTACTTCCGGCTCGCACGGCAAGATAAAAACACCATACAAGCCCTGCGATTATCAACAATGATACACCGCCGAGCATAATATATGAAACGCCTTTGAGAGTCTGTTCAACTTCGCTTACAGCCGGTATTTTTGCTTTGCCTGTCAACTGCACAAGCATTACTGCAATAATGGTGCTTAAAACCATTATCGACAATACACCGCTCCATCGGGCGATGCTGCTTGGAATGGCATTTGCCGCATAAGCGCGGTCCATCGCAAAATTACCCGCAATTATGCCTGCAGTGACTGCCAAAACTGATGCGACAATCATTGCCCATTTAACCTGTGCATGCACGGCCATAGACGGCAGATTCAATGCGGCAGCAAACAGCAGAACGCTCAATATTGCCATTGCCAAAGACGCTATGCCTACCAGCCTTTCGGTTTTTCGCTGCACAGATTTCCGGGTTGTCTTATCTTCCGGCTGCAGATAAGGACTGCGATGTGCACTTGTTAGAACCGCAAGAATCGGACATATCGCCATAATAGCCATTCCCACACAGTGCGGCAGATTCACAGAACCGTCTTTCTGAATAAAAAAGCCCAGTATCCCGCCGCCTGAAACAAAGAAATCGTCGATAATATTCCACACAAAAAGCGAACCAAGCACCACGGGAATGAAAATTCTAACAGCATAGTTCCACCATTTTCCCAGCCGCCAGTCGCTGCGGTTATTGGCGTGCAGCCGCAGGGTATCAATATTATATGCCCAGCTCAGCACGACCGCCTCAAGCAGTCCCATGAAAGTAATGCCCCATGTGCCGTTGACAAAAGTATCAACGGTGCCGAGCCAGTTCAGTCCGCCGCGAGTTATAAACAACATACCGCTGAATATCCCTATGGCGGTCATTGCCGGCAGAACTATCGAGCGTTTCCAGCCGGTCTTGTCGATAATGGCGGCAAGGCACGACTCGGTTATGGAAAAGGCAGAATCAATGCCAAGCGTAACCAGCGCAATGAAGAATACCAAGCTGAACCAGTGAGCGTAAGGCAATTGCGCCAGGGCGTAAGGAAAGGCCACAAAAGCCAGCCCCGGCCCGCCCAGTGAAACTTTGGAAACCGGCACCGGCGAGCCTGCGGTCTGCGTAACGTGAGCCATAGCGCCAAGCGTTGCAAAAACCACTATGCCGCAAACCATACTCGTGGCAAAGTCGGACAAACATACGATGACAGCATTGTTGTTGATGTCGCTTTTGCTGTGCAGAAAACTTGCGTATGTTATCATTACGCCGAATGCCAAACTAAGCGAAAAGAACACCTGTCCGAAGGCGACTCTCCATATAGCCGGACTTGCCAGTTGCGACCAGTCCGGGTTGAGAAAAAACGCAAGTCCCTGTGTGCTTCCCTTGAACGTAAGACCTCTAACCGCAAGAAGCAGCAGCATAAGCCACGGCAGCGGCACGGTAATCCAGACTATCCAGCCGACGAGTTTTACGCCGCGACAGATGCAAAGGTACATTGCAAGCCATGTAATAACCAGCGGCCAGAACAGTTTCCAGTTTATCCCCCCAAGAGTATGGCTGCCGTTATACTGTAAATATTCCTTATAGAAGAAATCGCCTGCTCTGCCCACCCCTTCGATACCATGGCCGGACCATGGCAAAGCCGAGCCGGTAACAATGGCTTTTATGCTTATCCACAGAAAACTGAAGCACCACGCCAGCACTACCGGATAGTACATAATAATCACAAATGAAAGCAGAATACCCCACCAGCCGACAAATTCCCATTTTTTGCCGACACGTCCGAATGCGTCGGGTGCGGCTTTCTGCGTGAAATGCCCGAGGCTGAATTCCAAAATCATCAGCGGTATGCCGACGACAAACATCGCCGCAATATATGGAATCAGGAACGCCGCTCCGCCGTAGTTATAAACCTTGAACGGAAAAGCCCACAAATTGCCCAGTCCGATTGCCGAGCCTATCGCAGCAAGCACAAAAGCCGCTCTGCCGCCCCAGTTCTCTCGCTGTTCCTCAAGTATTTCCATTTATTTTTTGCAGGTCAAACAACTTAATAACATCCCGTTCGATAAAAGACCGAATCTTTTCGCGAGGCGCCATAGGCAGATTTGTATCAGCCATTATTTTGCCCAGGCCAAGCAGCGTTTCAATGCATACCTGAGCCTCTGCGTTCGGCCAGTCCGAACCGAACAGCAGTTTGTCCATAACCCCGGCCTCATAAGCCGACATTAACGTTGTATAAGCCTGCCACAGCTTGTCCGGGTGAATTGTTAAAACGGAATAAACATTGGGCTGCTTGGCAAGCAGGCCGATGGTTTCGTCGATATAAGGCCGGCCCATCGAGCCGATAATTATTTTCAAATTCGGGAACGTTCGGGCGATTTCATAAAGCAGATAAGGTCTGCCGAATTCAAAAGCGCCCTGTGCCGACAACTGCTGGGTCAGAGAAAAAAACACCGGAAATTTCAAAGACTCGGCAATCTGATAAAACTGCATTGCCCTGCTGTGAGCGGGATGAAAATTATCTATGCAGCAGTAAAGCACAAAACCGCTGAAACTGAATTTTTCTCGCATCTGCTCAACGGCCTGCTGCGAAATGTCGTCGCAGGTCGGATTGACGGCGCCAAAACCGAACATTTTGCCGTTCTGAGAACGGATATAATCGGAAAGCGTTTTATTGGCGTTTTTTTGACCCTGACAGGCAAGAACAAAACAGCCGTCAACCGGCTCGGCGGCCACAAAATGATCAGTATTCACGCCGTTAATATCAGGGTTCAAACGTGTCTGACAATCAATAATCATTCAGCAATTTATCCACAAACAGGTTATATAACTTTTTAAATCGTTAATTACGCTGTAGTAATGTCATTCTATAATTTTTCTGTCTGATGTCAACCATTTACACAATTTGATTAACTCCATTGCCCAAAGCGTGAGTGAAGAAAGGGTTATCGCTATAATCCAATCGAGAATTCCTAAAGGCTGTGTCTTGAATATGACCTGGAAAAACGGCACATAGACTACGGCCATTTGCAGCAGAAACGAAACGCAAACGGCCGCCAGCAGTTTTGTGTTTGTAAATATTCCGATTTTGAAGATTGACTGTTCCCTGCTTCTGCAATTGAACGAGTGGAAAAGCTGGCTGCACGCCAGGACTATAAAAGCCGCTGTTCTTGCCCTTTCTATACCTTCATCTTCAATAAAAAGAACGGTACAAAACGCAGCCAGACTGCATAACGCAATAAAAGCGCCCTGAATCAGCATTGCAGATGCATTTTTGACGTTTATTACCGATTCGTTCGTCGGCCTCGGCGGCCGTTTCATTATATTCGCATCAACAGGGTCAACGCCAAGTGCAAGGGCGGGCAGGCCGTCGGTTACTAAATTCACCCAGAGAATGTGAATCGGCAAAAGCGGCACAGGCAGACCTATAAGCGAAGAGACAAACATCACGAGAATTTCGCCGGCATTGCATGACAAAAGATAATGCACGAATTTTTTGATGTTGTCGTAAATGCCTCTGCCTTCTTCCACCGCCGCCACAATCGACGCAAAATTGTCGTCGGTAACCACCATATCCGATACTTCCTTTGTTACATCCGTGCCGGTAATGCCCATCGCAACGCCTATATCGGCTTCCTTTACCGCAGGAGCGTCGTTTATGCCGTCGCCTGTCATCGCCACGATATTACCGCAGCTTCGCCATGTGCGAACCACGCGCAGCTTGTGTTCCGGCGAAACACGGGCATATACGCAGACCTTTTCCACCTTTTGTGCCAATTGCTCCTGCGGCATTTTATCAAGCTCCTCGCCGGTGAGTGCAAGAGAGTCCTCGTGGAAAAAGCCCAGCTGCCGGGCTATCGCCACAGCAGTATTTCTGTGGTCGCCGGTTATCATTACAGTTTTAATGCCTGCCGTGAAGCACTGTGCCATTGCTTTTTTAACCTCTTCACGGGGCGGGTCAATCATGGCAATCAATCCGGCAAACGTAAGCTCGCGTTCAAGCGTTTCAGCGGTATAATTTTCGGGCATCTGTGACATACTGCGGTATGCAACGGCCAACACCCGCATCGCACGGTCGGCAAGCGAGTCATTCATTTTGAGTATATCTGCCCTGTCCTTTTCTGTAATGCTGCGTTCAATGCCGTTTTGGATTATGCAGGTACAGTCTCCAAGCAAAACATCCGGCGCGCCTTTGACGAAGATTGCATATTCCCGACCGCTTCTGCGGATAACGGTCATTTTTTTACGTTCGGAATCGAACGGAATCTCATCGACAAACGAATATTCTTTTTCCCTGTCGGCTTTGATAATATCCGCTTTGGCGGCAGCAGTTAAAATTGCCCCTTCGGTCGGGTCGCCGGTAATTTTATAAGAGCCTGTATCGGTACGAACAAGCGACGCCCCGTTGCACAGTACGCCTGCCTGCAGCACGAACATCAGGTCGGAATAATCTGCGGCCTGTACTTTTTGACCTTTAAGCAAGAATTCGCCTTTGGGTTCATAGCCGATACCGCTTATATCAAACAGATTGCCTCCCGCCCATACGGCTTGAACGGTCATTTCATTTTTGGTCAGTGTGCCTGTCTTGTCTGAGCATATTACGGTCGCACAGCCGAGGGTCTCAACCGACGGCAGCCTGCGAATCAGGGCATTCCGCTTAATCATCCGCTGAACGCCTAATGCAAGGGAAATAGTAACCGCTGCGGGAAGTCCTTCGGGAATAGCCGCCACTGCCAGACTTACTGCCGTCAGGAATACCTCCATTATTTTCCCGCCCCTGAGAAGTTCCAGCACAAACAGCAGGCCGACCAGCACAAAACACAGATAAACAATCCATTTGCCGAATTCTTCGAGCTTTTTTTGAAGAGGCGTGGACTGATGCTCTATTTCCTGAATCATACCGGCTATTTTGCCAAGCTCGGTACGCATAGCTGTTTCCACGACCAAAACTTTTGCCTTGCCGCCGGCTATGGACGTACCCATATAGACCATATTTGCCCTGTCGGCCAAAGGCACATCTTTTTCCTGCAGCGCAACGGCGGTTTTTAATACGGGTGTTGACTCGCCCGTGAGGCTGGCCTCCTGTACGCAGAAATTGGAAGTCCCCCGCAGTACTCTGCTGTCTGCCGGGACGTTGTCGCCGGCTTCAAGCTCGACAATATCGCCGGGCACAAGTTCGCTGGATGGTATTGTAATCATCCGGCCTTGTCGCAATACCCGCGTTGTGGGACTGGCCAGCTTTTTCAGTGCTGCCAGCGATTTTTCCGCACGAAATTCCTGAATAAAACCCAAAACGGCATTGAGAATAACTATCGCTACAATCGCACAGGAGTCAATCCATTCGCCCAATACTCCGGAAACAACGCTTGCAGCAACAAGAATCCAGACAATAAAATCTTTGAACTGGTCTAAAAATATCCGAAATGGCCCCCGTCCGGGCTTTTCCTTCAACTGATTTGGTCCGTATTGTTGCAGTCTGGCAATAGCCTGTTCGTCGGTAAGGCCTGTCGAAGAATCGGTTTGTAAAATAGAAATGACCTCTTCAGTGTTAAGCTGCCACCAGTTGTTGTGAACTTCCGTGCTCATTATTGTTATTCTTTCAGTAATTTTTTTTGATTATGAATAAAATTATTTGATTTTGCAACAATAACCGAAAAAAAATTAACTGCCGCGTTATTTTATTCTTTACCAAAAATGATTGCCGGCACATCTCATTGCCGATAATATACCTATATAGAATTGAATTTCACTATTTTTGATATAACGGAGCTTATATGGACGAAAATAAAAAACAGGAACAGCTCGTCGAGACCACCGATTATCTTGAGGCCATTGACGCAATGCGAAGTATGAAAAATCTGATGTTTTTTGCAGCGGTTATTGGTTTGCTGCTGCTTCAGTGTGCGTTTTGGCTGGTTCATTTGGGGCATGTTGAAATGCCCGGAGCAAATGGCGATAACCTTTGTGCTGACAGCAGGTTGAACGTATCTGCGAACATTGCCGGTCTTCCATTTATTCAGCTTTCGGTACCCGCCCCGGCGATAGATGAAACCAACACGCCCACCCTGAAAGAGAAGATAGCTCAGATAGCCGGCAAAATCACAGGCGAGCCGAACGTGCCATCCGAACCCAATAAGGCCGATGTTAAAACAGATGTAAACAAGCCGCTGATACCCGTTAAGACTATTAAAATAAAATATCAGCATATTGTAATTGCCGTAAAAATCCTCAATTTTGTGGTACTGCTTTGCACAGTGACATATACGGCAATATTGGGAATGATATTGAAGATATCTCTTGTGAGCAGACTGGGCGGCATAAGCCATATTACCCGTGCGGTTTTTTGGGGGTTGCTGGCAGTGATATTGATTCTTCCCTGGCAGGCTGCGTTTAACGGCGTGATAGCCGGTGCAATATGGCTGCCCGGCGAACTGCTGGCCAGCGTCAGGGCGGTTGATACAAATGAAACAGCCGCACGGATAATGGTTTATCTGCGTTTCACGGGATACAGTCTTTTCGTATTGCTGGCGCTGGTATTTTCGCAGTTGCGGGCGTCAAGGTGGTCGGCGGCTTCACTGCGAAGACTGGGAATTGCGGAATGACCCGGCAAATCGGTTTCATCGGTCTGGGCATAATGGGCGGGCCTATGGCGATGAATCTGCTTAAAGCGGGTTATCGTCTTGTCGTCAACAGCAGAACAAAAATCAAGGCGCAGGCTGTGCTTGACGCAGGCGCCGTATGGGCGGACAGTGCTGCACAGGTTGCGGAAAATAATCAGATAATTCTCATCTGTGTGCCGGATACGCCGGATGTGGAAAAAGTTCTGCTCGGCAGCAAAGGCGTTATAACAACAGCCCGCCCCGGCACAATCTGCGTTGACCATTCCACCATTTCGCCAAAACAAACACAAATTATGGCCCGGCAGCTTGAACAAAAGCAAATCACATTGCTCGATGCTCCGATTAGCGGCGGACAAATCGGAGCAATAGAAGCAAAGCTGTCGATTATGGTCGGCGGACCGGCAGATGCTCTCGAAAAAGTCAGGCCGGTATTGCAGACTATCGGCAGAAATATTGTGCATTGCGGTTCCAGCGGCAGCGGCCAGATGACCAAATTAGCCAATCAAATTATGGTTATACATACTGTTATGAGCATTGCCGAGGGGCTGGCATTTGCGGAAAAAGCAGGGCTGAATCTGCAAACTACCTTTGACGCAACTTCGTCTGGTGCGGCATCGAGTGCATCGCTTAAAAATCTTGGACCGAAAATTATTGCCGGCGATATGAAACCCGCCTTTATGGTCGATTTGCAGTTAAAGGATTTACGGCTTGTGCTGGAATGTGCCGAGGAGATGAAGCAGCCTTTGCCGGGTGTGGCTTTGGCAAAACAGCTTTTGACAGTATTACAGGCGCAGGGTCGCGGCGGCGACGGAACTCAGGCAATGATTGACGTTATTCGCGGCCTGGGCAGAAAAAGCACGTTTCATTTTAACAGTGGCTTATTTTAGAGCCTATCCGAATAACCGGCTTTATTGCGGCCGGTTGCAATAGTCCGATGCCTGCGTTGTCGGCCAAAAATGTCATCTTAATTTACCAGTCTTTTAACGCCAAAGCAGGACTATCATTGCAATATTTAGCGATGTCAATAGCCGGCATTTTGCCGTGATTGCGGTAACTATTCTTTTTGTTCTTAAAAGACCCTTTGCGGCGGTGTCAGCAATCTTCTGTGCGATAGTCGTGTTCATGGGTTATTCTCTGATGGTTTTTGAAGACAAAGCCTACAGGCAGCGAGCAGCCATGAAGGATTTTTGTCTTGCCGCTTTACAGATAATTGGTTCCGACAGTAAATTGTTTTCTTATCACGACAATTCTGAAGTCTGCATTTTTTATTTTGGAAGAGTGGTGCCGCGATGCATAAACGACAGGCGGGCAATGAAGGAATACTATGCCGGCAACTGGATATTTACCAGCGACAGGCATATTGATGAATTGAGAAATCTTGGCATGCGGATTATTTACAGTCAGACAAGGCCCGTCGACGATAAGGGTAAAACGCTCACTCGCGCCATATTTCACAAGACTGCGCCGGGAAGGGAAGCTTTTATATGCCATTGCGATGATTGTTTAGGACAGTCTTGCGCAGGTTGTGTGAAAAATAACAAAAATTAAACTGGATTTTTAATATGTCAGGTGGTACGATAAAAGCCGATTGAAATCGGAGCAGATTTTTAACATAGGAGATTTTTATGGCGAAAAAAACAGTAGCGGACATAGACGTAAAAGGCAAAAAAGTACTGATGCGGGTTGATTTTAACGTGCCGCTGGATGAAAACTGCAATATTACCAGCGATACAAGAATCGTCGCGGCTCTGCCGACTATTCAGTCCATTCTCGACAGGGGCGGGTCGGTGATACTGATGAGCCATCTTGGCAGGCCGGACGGCGAAAAAGTGGCAAGATATTCGCTTGCTCCTGTCGCAAAAAGACTCGGCGAGCTTTTAAAGAAAAACGTAATATTTGTGAATGACTGCATCGGACCGCAGGTAAAGGCAAAAGCTGCCGCCCTGAAACCCGGCGACGTTATGCTGATGGAAAATGTCAGATTTTACAAGGAAGAGGAAATCAAGGATAAAAACGCAAAGGATAATCCGGCTTTGCGAAAAGCAAAGGATAATTTTGCAAAACAAATGGCCGAGCTGGGCGACGTGTATGTAGATGATGCCTTTGGTACTGCTCACCGCGACAACGCATCGATGCTCACTGTGCCGCAGCTTATGGGCAATAAACCAAAGGTGGTCGGTTTTCTGGTTGAAAAAGAATTGAAATTTCTCGGCGATACGATAAATAATCCGGTGCGTCCGTTTGTGGCGATTTTAGGCGGCGCGAAGGTTTCCGATAAGCTGGCCGTGATTGAAAATCTGCTCACCAAAGTCAACAGAATCCTTATCGGCGGCGCTATGGCTTATACGTTCTTCAAGGCACAGGGCAGAAAAATCGGCAAGAGTCTGTGTGAAGATGATTTTATTGAAAAGGCAAAAGAACTTTTCAGCAAGGCTAAAGCGGCAAAATGCGAACTGATACTGCCGGTGGATGATGTAATAGCCCGCGAAATTAAAGAGAACACCGAGAACAAGGTTGTAACCGGCAACATTCCCGACGGCTGGCTTGGGGTGGATATCGGGCCTGCGTCGCGAAAATTGTTTGCCGAAAAACTGGCAGATGCCAAAACGATAGTCTGGAACGGTCCGATGGGCGTATTTGAGACCAAACCATTTGACGAGGGTACAAAAGCCATCGCCCAGGCGGTTGCGGACGCCACAGACAAAGGCGCAAAGAGCATCATTGGCGGCGGCGACAGCGCAAGCGCTATTAAAAAGGCCGGTCTTTCAAAGCGTGTAACCCACGTTTCCACCGGCGGCGGCGCAAGCCTTGAATTTATGGAAGGTAAAAAGTTCAAATGCATTGAAATAATTGATGAGAAATAGAGATAGGGTATAGGGGATAGAATATAGTTAGCCCCGCGATTTATTCGCGGGGCTGTGAAACGTATTTCATGAAGCGCGAAGCGGAATAGAAATACAAATGAGCAAGGCATTTTTACGAACTGCACGGGCGTATTTGTCCGGGCCAATGGATTTCGTCGCATCAAGAGACGAAGAAAAGACAATGGGCTGGCGCGTTCGTGTGCGGCAATTTTTAAAATCACTGGGTGTAACCGTCTTCGACCCGTGGTCAAAACCCCGCGTGCTGGGCAGACACGATTACGGCAGAGAAGATACCACTACTCAAAAAGTTCGCGAAAACTGGACGTTTGAATCCGGCCAGGATGCGGCAAAACGCCGGAAAGACTGCGCCGATGCTTTTCGTGAAACGCTGCACATAGATTTGCGTATGATAGACTCAAGCGATTTTGTGATGGCGTATTGCCCGACCAATATTTACAGCGTCGGTACGCCTCACGAAATAGTCGTGGCAACACAGCAGCATAAACCCGTGCTGGTAGTAAGTCCGCCGGTGGAATTCCCTGCGTTGAATCAGCTTCAGAATCATTTGGAATCGCGCGGCGACAAACAGGCTCTTAAACTGCTTGAGCAGCTTAAACGTGAAGTGCCGATAAAGCCCAATCAAAAGGCCGTACCGAGCCTGTGGTATATGCCGCTTGTGGGCAGTGAAAATTTCTTTGACGGTTTTGGTTTTGACGAGTTTCGCAATGAATTCAACTGGCCTTTCGAGGCCTGCGACCAGACTGAACGCCAACGCCCGCCGCAAAGGCCTATTTTGGGTTTCCTGAAAAAACTACATGATACCGGTGAACTGCCGAAAAAATGGAGCAAATCGGCAGGGGCGTTTGTAATTGACGACGACTGGCTTTTGCTGGACTATGAATAATGAATTACAGATCTCAGACTTCAGATTACAGATTTCAGATTTTGGTATTTTTGGCATTTGCAGCGATATTTGTTCCGGCCGGTTGTTCAAATAAGAATGCTGCCGCAGGCCGGACAATTAAAAAACTTGTGATAATCAGTCCGCATAATGAGGATATTCAATACGAGTTTGAGACCGCATTTAAAAGTTATGCAAAACATAATTTTGAATGGGATGTTTCCTTTGAATGGCGCAATGTGGGCGGTGGAGCAAGCGCTATTCAGCAGTTTATAGAAAATTCATATCTGCAGTCGCAAAGCTGCGGAGTTGATGTATTTTTTGGCGGCGGCGAATATCCCTATCAGGCGCTTGCCGAGCAGGGTCTGCTGGAAAAACTGGAAATCGAGCCGCAGGCGCTTGCGCAAATTCCGCAGCAGTTCGGCGGTATGCCTTTTTATGACCCCGATATGCGCTGGATTGGCAGCACACTCGGCGGTTTTGGTTTTATTTACAACAGCAAACTTTTGCAGGAAATGGGCGTTTTGCCGCCTGAAAAATGGGAGGATATGGGCAGGGCAGAATTTTTTAATTTGATACTGCTTGCCGACCCGACGCAATCCGGCTCGGCGGCTGCGGCGTATGAAATGATTTTGCAGACCGAACCGAACTGGCCGAGCGGCTGGGCTAAACTGCTTTCTATATTGTCGAATGCAAAACGGTTTGCAAATAATGCCGGCGAGGCGGCAAGCGGACCTGCCGTTGGCGAGGCGGCAATTGCGGCGAGCATTGATTTTTATGGCATAATGCGCGCTGCCGAGGCGCCTGACAAGCTGGTTTATATAAATCCCAGTGGTCAAACCGGCTACACGCCCGACCCAATAGCTATTTTGAAGAATCCGCCGAACAAAGACACGGCTGGAAAATTTGTGAACTTTGTTTTGTCGCCTGAAGGGCAGGCTTTGTGGGGGTTGCCGGCAGGGCATCCCGACGGCCCCAAAAGAAGCTCGCTTAATCGTCCGCCGATACGAAAGGATTTCTATGATAAATATGAGGGACAAATGCTGAAGGGTCTTTCGAACCCTTATGTTGCGGCAGCAGGAATGAATATGAACGCGGAACTGCGACGGGTGCGATACGGCGTATTGAATCATCTGGTATATGCCGCGGCTATTGCGAATCTTGACTTGATGAAGCAGGCCAAACAGGCTCTGATTAAAAGCAATTTCGACGCGGCTAAACTGGCGATATTTAATGAGCTGCCGCAGAACATACGTACAATCGATGATTTCAAGGCAGCGGCTGTAAAACTCAAAGAGCCTCGTGCGGCGGAGCTTTTGACCAGCGGCTGGACGAGCTATTTTCGGGAAAAATACAGGAAAATCATCGGCAGTTGATGCTGCAATTGTAAGGAATCTTTCGAAATACGCTTCACAAGATACGCCTGGCGAATTTATGGCTATCAAACTTAAAATATTTCGGCGCAGCATAACGGCGAATATCATCAGTGTGCTGATAATAGCGGTAATAGCCGTGCTGTTCCTTTATCCGCTTGCACTGGCGGTAAAGACGGGCGTAATTGAAAACAGCAGGATTTCGTTTTACTGGCTCGGCAGGGTGCTCGGCAGTGAAATTCTGCTCAGGCAGTTGTGCAACAGTTTTCTTTTGGCGATATGTACAACACTTGCGGCTGTGGCTATTTCGATACCGACGGCAATAACAGCTACGAATTTCCGGTTTCGCGGCAAAAGCGTGCTTGGGACGCTGATTCTGTTGCCGCTGATTCTGCCGCCTTTTGTGGGCGGATTGTCAATTAAGCGGCTGCTGGGACAATTCGGAGTTCTCAATATTCTGCTGGACAAGCTCGGCATTATTGACATCAGTGCCGGTCTGCCGCCGGACTGGCTGGGAAGCGGCTTTATTGGCGTGGTGATTTTGCAGACGCTGCATTTGTTTCCAATTACATATCTTAATACGTGTGCGGCGCTGGCGAATCTTGACCCTGCGTATGTTCAGGCGGGACGAAATTTAGGCGCAGGGCCGATACGCAATTTTTTTGAGATAACACTGCCGCTGATAAGACCCGGAATTTTTGCGGGAGCATCAATTGTTTTTATCTGGTCATTCACAGATATCGGCACCGCGGCAATAGTGGGCTATGACGATTTGGCAGCGATTACGATTTTCAAAGAGATTGCGAAGGCAGATGTATCGCCTTTGACGTACAGTCTGGTACTAATACTTCTGGCGGCGTCTTGCGGTTTTTACTGTGCAGGCAGAATTATGGCAGGCGCAGGCGAATACTGCGGCTCGACGCGAGCGTCGGTGGCGTTTGAACCTGGAAAATTCGGAAAGGCTGCAACTGCGGCTGTGTGGCTGCTGTTCGGTACGGTGATATTTGCGGCGGTTTTGCCGCACATCGGCGTTGTAGTTACTGCCGTAAGCGATAAATGGGTAAGGACAATTCTGCCGGAAAAATATACGTTCAGACACCTGGCCTATGTATTCACAAAAGCTGAAATCCGCAGCAGCCTGATGAACAGCCTCAAATATGCGTCGGTTTCAACGCTTATTGATTTGATAATCGGCTCGATAGTTGCCTGGCTGATAGTGCGAAGCAGACCTGTTGCGGGGCGGCTGCTGGACGGGCTGGTAATGCTGCCGCTGGCAGTGCCGGGAATTATCCTTGCGGCGGGATATGTTGTAATGACCGCACCAGGCACAAAATTTGAAACTATCGGGCCGCTGCGCAATCCTTTCGGCATACTGGTTATTGCTTACGCAATGAGGAGGATGCCTTTTTTTGTGCGGAGTATCTCGGCGGGACTTATGCAGCTGCCTGAATCGCTGGAAGAGGCGGCAAGAAATCTTGGCGCATCAAAATTTATGACTATAATGCGAATTACGACGCCGCTGCTTTTGGCTAATATTACGGCAGCGGCAGTTCTGACTTTTGCATTTGCTATGCTCGAAGTGAGCGATTCTCTCGTGCTTGCACAACTGCAGCAGGATTATCCGCTTACAAAGCAGATATATGTACAGGCCACCAGCGGCAATACTGATGCCTTGAATATCGCGTCGGCTTTGGGAGTTTACGGGATGGCGTTTCTGGGCGGTGCAATGGCAATTGCTTCGCTGATGCTGGGCAAAAAACTCGGTGCAATATTCAGAGCGTAACTATACCCTATACCCTAATACTACAATGCTACTTGTAATATGGAAACGAAACAGACTAAAAATCCGAAGCACGAAATCCGAAATCCAAAACAAATTCAAAATTCCAAATCAAAATAACCAAAACAAAAACTCCATTGTTTTAGGTTTTTGTTTTGAACATTTTAGTTTTGAATATTCGATATTGTTTCGGATTTTGATATTCGGATTTCGGATTTAAATCCTTATATTATAAGAAATTAGATTAGAGACTCTAACAAAATGAATTTGTCTTCTGTGGCACGGCCATCCTGGCCGTGATTCACGGGCGCCAAGCCCGTGCCACGATTCATTTTGTTAGAGGCTTTTACAATAGCTAAAGGCAATATAGCGTAGTAGAACTAACTATATGACTAAAGTCGAGGTAAAAAATATCAGCAAGGTATATGCCGGCAGGACAAGCGTCAAAGCCCTTGATAATGTCAATCTGGCCATCCGGCCGGGCGAGCTGTTTTTGCTGCTTGGGCCCAGCGGCTGCGGCAAAACCACCCTTTTGCGCATCATTGCAGGCCTTATAACGCCCACCAGCGGAACAGTGAGCTTTAACGGCAAAGATATTACCGATATGCCTGTCGAAAAACGCGATTGTGCAATGGTGTTTCAGAATTATGCACTCTGGCCGCACATGACCGTAGATGCGAATGTTCGGTTCGGGCCGAAAATGAAGAAATTTAGTCGGCAGCGGCAGGATGCGATAGTCGGCAGGGTGCTTGAACTTGTGGGAATGACAGGCCTTGCCAAAAGAAAACCAAACGAACTTTCCGGCGGCCAGCAGCAGCGGGTTGCTCTTGCCAGAGCGCTTGCGGCTGAACCGGCGTGCCTGCTTTTTGACGAGCCTTTGAGTAATCTTGACGCACAATTGAGAATACAGATGCGTATGGAACTTCGCAGGCTTGTCAAGGCGAATAATACCACGGCTATATATGTAACTCACGACCAGAAAGAGGCTCTTTCAATGGCGGACCGAATAGCGGTGATGAATGCCGGCAGAATCTCGCAGGTTGCCGAACCTCAGGAAATTTATTACAGACCGGCAAACCGCTTTGTGGCCGATTTCATCGGACAGGCCAATCTCATAGACGGCATTGTAAAATATACGACCGGCGGAAATATAATTGAGACCGGTATTTGTAATATTGTTCCGCAGAATTGTCTGCTGCCTGCGGGTACAAAAGCAACGTGCTGCATCAGGCCTGAAAGACTGAAAATTTCGCCGTTTGCGGCTGCGGGCGAAAAGTGTGGATTTGAAACTGCCGCCAGGATTGACAAAATCGAATTTCTTGGGGAAACCTGTCAGTATTATCTTTCAGCAAAGAATATTTCCCTGATTGCCACAGATGTCGGATTTCAGCGAGGGCTTTGTCCCGGAATGGAAGTTAAAATATCGGCTCACAGCGATGATATAGTTGTTCTGGCGGAATAATTCATTTTATCAGAGCCTGCGGAACATTGAATTCGTTTTTGTTGCGGAACACCAGCTTCGGCCAGGGCAGGGTTGTTTTGCCGTTTATGAATTTTTCAAATTCAGCCATAATTTTCATCGTATATTCGCCGGGTCTGCCTGCGGCGATGATTTTATCGTCAAATTTTACGACCGGCAGCACATCGCGTGTGGAAGCCGAAATCATCAGTTCGTCCGCATTGTAAGCCTCTTCCAGACTTACGGCTGTCTGGTCAACTTCAATGCCGATATGTTCGGCGATGTGCAGCACAAAACACCGCGTAATGGAAGGCAAAACATTGGTGGTAAGCGGGGCAGTTCGTAAAACGCCGTTTATAACGGCAAAAAACGCAGCAGATGCGCCTTCGGTAATGCAGCCGTTTTCGTCGACGAGTATAGGCTCTTCGCAATTTTTTTCCTTTGCCGCCTGGACAGCCAACACGTTTGGCAGCAGGTTCAGCGATTTAATATCGCATCGTTTCCAGCGAATATCCGGCAGGCTCATGACGTCAACGCCGTGCTGTTTTTTTTGCGAAGCGTCTTTCAGCGGGGTTATTTGCAGATAAAATCTCGGCCTTATGGAGTCGTTCCATGTATGGCTCCTGGGTCCGCAGCCGCGAGTGATGTGCCAGTAAATTACGGCGTCGGCAAGCGATGATTTTTTATATGCAGTTTTAACGCGGCTGTCAATTTCTTCAATATCTATGCCGTTTATCCGCAACTCGGCCAAACTATGGGCAAACCTTTGCATACGATATTCAAGGCCGAAGATTCTGCCCCCGGCTGTGCGAACCACTTCATAAACCCCGTCGCCGAAAAACGTGCCGCGGTCAAGATAGCCGATATCTACCGACTCTGCAGCGCTTATTTTGTCGTCAAGCATTATGATGTTCATAAAAAGTTATTTATTAAAGTCCTCTTCAGAAGATTCGTTTTCGTCGTCTTCGTTGGTGTACTTCCATTTTTCTGTTTCGTCAATATCGTTGATTTCTCTTTCCATATATTTGAAAATTTTGTCCTGCAGCGGGGCCATTTTCTGCTGCATCTGCTGCATTGCCCGATAAGCAGACACGAGCATATCCAGCCGAATAAGCTGCCATTTGAGCAGACATTCCGGCTCTTTGATATTGGTGAACGGATCGCAGGCAAATGCCCGCCCGCCATTAGGCTCCAGCCGGTAATATTCGCAGTCTTTACATTGAATCATATCGGCAAACCTCGCAAATAAACTCTTGCCATAAAATATGATAACATATATACTACCGCGTTCAAAATGATTTTAATAGTTAAAAAAATATAGCATTATGGAGTTAATATGGGTAAACCCAGACGCAGGCGCAAAATCGGCAGCAAGAAAAGACACGCAAAGTGGAAAGCCAGACACCATAAGCAATAACCGGCAACCAGCAGAATTAGAGCAAGTGAAACCGGGTTAACACGGATTTTTTGAAATCTGTAATCTTTCTTTGTTTAGCCGCCGTCGGCACGACGGCGTTCCCGTCAGCCCGCAGGCCCATCATGCGGGTCATCAATATAATGCAATCACGACTTTGCATAGGTCCGACTCCTACGGCCGGCATTGTGGCTGACAATTCCCCGCGACAGGGTCTGCGGGGTTTCTTTTAAAAAGACTCCTGCCGGATAAAAACCGGAGAATTGACTTGACAAACTCTTTGCGGATTACTATTTACATATCCTTACAAATTATTAGTTGAACCCCTGGGTCGTAAGTGTCCGGTGTTGTCAGCCGGGAACTATTTGGTAACGCTCCTTACAAATTATTAGTTGAACCCCTGGGTCGTAAGGCTGGGGGTTAAAATCGTGCTTTTTTGCAGCCTTTTCAGAGGTTGCCTTAAATTTTTTTATCTGGAGAATGCACAGAGTATGCTTCCGGCAAAAAAGACAAGTAAAAGCAGAACACGTACAAGACGGGCGCATCACAGCCTAAGTGCTTGTAATTACTCGGTTTGTCCCCAGTGCAGCGGCGTAAAACTGCCGCACGCGGCCTGCGACAACTGCGGATATGTCAACCCCAAAATAACTCTTAAACTTGGGAAACAAGAGGAAAACGAGTAAAAATGCGAATCGCAATTGACGCCATGGGTGGCGATTATGCGCCTAAGGAGATAGTGGAGGGCGCAATTCTGGCTCTGGATGTAATTGAGCCTGCCGATGAACTGCTTCTGGTCGGACCGACGCAGTTGATTTTGGACTGCGCAAGTTCCAAAAAAATTCACAATCCGAAATTGCACATTATAGATGCTCCTGAAATTGTTGGTATGGACGAATCACCGGTGGAGGCGCTTCGTAAGAAGCGCAACAGTTCCCTGCGGGTAATGACAAAAATAACTGCCGACGGACAGGCAGATGCGGTCATATCTGCCGGTAATACCGGGGCGTGTGTAGCGGCCTGTCAGATGAAAATGAGGTTGCTGCCTGGCGTAAAAAGGCCGGGCATTACGGCAGTTTTCCCCACATACAGCGGACCGGTAACCGTCTGCGATGTCGGCGCAAATATAAGCTGCAAACCTATCAATCTTTACCAGTATGCCGTTATGGCTTCGCTGTATTCCGAACATGTGCTGGGCATCAGAAAGCCGAGGATTGGCATAATGAGCATCGGTGAAGAAGATTCCAAGGGCAATGAGGTTGTTAAAAAGGCTCGCGAACTTATAAAGGCCGACCCTAAACTGAATTTTATCGGCAATCTTGAAGGCAGAGATGTTTTTTCAGGCGTCTGCGATGTAGTGGTATGCGAAGGCTTTGTAGGCAATGTAGTTCTGAAACTCACCGAAAGCCTTGTGAGTGTGCTGTTTAAGGTTATAAAACGCGAACTTTTAAGTACCTCAAAGCTGCTGGCCTGGAGCTTTGGCGGGGTAATGAAGAAAATATACCAGCGTTATGATTATCACGAATATGGCGGAGCCCCTCTGCTGGGCGTGAACGGCACTGCAATTATCTGTCACGGCACAAGCCGGGCAAGAACGATTAAGAACGCCGTGCTGGCCGCCAAAAAATTCCATTCGCAGCAGATAAACAGACTGATCACCGAGCATATTTCCGCATCAAACATCGGAGACCCTGATGAAGAAGACTGAACATACCGACTTCAATGCCGTTATCACTGGAACAGGGTCTTTCGTGCCTGAAAAAATTCTCACCAATGAAGACCTTTCCAAAATGGTCGAGACTTCCGACGAATGGATAGTAAGCCGTACGGGCATTAAAACCAGGCGGATTGCCTCGAAAGACCAGACGACCGCAATACTGGCGGCACAGGCTGCCCGGCGGGCGCTTGAAAACGCCTGTGTATCGGCTGATAATATCGAACTGATAATCGTCGCAACGATTACGCCGGAAATGGTTTTTCCGTCAACGGCCTGTTTTGTTCAGCAAGCTATCGGCGCAAAAAATGCGTGGGCTTTCGATTTGTCCGCCGCGTGCAGCGGCTTTGTTTACGCCGTTTCAATTGCCAAACAGTTTCTCATAAACGGCAAATACAAAAACGCTCTCGTAATCGGGGCCGAAACGCTCAGCAAAATCACCGATTACACCGACCGCAAAAGCTGTATCCTTTTTGGCGATGGAGCCGGAGCCGCCGTCATCGAGGCAAAAACTGCCGGTCCTCGCGGCATTTTGTACTGCAACTCAGCCGCCGACGGGTCCGGCTGGGAATCGCTTTACTGCCCCGCTTACGGCAGCAGATATCCTGTCGGCAAAACGCTGCCGGACGAACGGTTTATTTATATGCAGATTAACGGAAGAGAGGTTTATCAACTGGCAGTACGCAGAATCGTTGAGCTTGTCAACGACTGTATGGAAAAGTGCTGCCTGAATCTCGACGATATCAGCCTGTTCATTCCACATCAGATGAACGCAAGGATTATCGAATCGGTGGCAAAAAGGCTCGATTTGCCCGATGAAAAGGTCTTTATAAACATTGATAAATACGGCAACACCTCGGCGGCATCGATACCGATTGCGCTTGACGAATGCCGCAGAACTGGAAAAATTAAGCCGGGCGATATTGTTCTGCTGGTGGCTTTCGGCGGCGGACTTACCTGGGGCGCAAATGTAGTGGAATTTTAGATTTTAGATTTTAGATTTTGGATTGAAGAAGAAATTTAATCACGGATTACGCGGGTTTTTCTTCGTTGTGATTTATATTTGATATTATGAAAACGGCTTTAATATTTCCCGGCCAGGGCGCACAGACGGTTGGAATGGCAAAGGATTTTGCAGAAGCCTTTGCCGTTGCAAAAAGTCTGTTCAACAGCGCCTGCGATATTGTCGGCTATGACCTTGCAAAACTGTGTTTTGAAGGTCCGCAGGAAAAGCTCGACACGACCGGGATTTCTCAGCCGGCAATCTTTACCGCCTCGGTGGCAATGCTTGAGGTTCTCAAGACCGAGGGACTTATTACCGAGCCTTATGCCGCAGCAGGATTAAGTCTCGGCGAATATACCGCCCTTTATGCGGCAGGCGTATTTAGTTTTGAAGAAGGCCTGAAACTGGTCGATAAACGCGGCAGAGCAATGCAGGCCGCAGCGGATAAATCGAAAGGAGCGATGGTGAGCATCATCGGTCTTGACGAATCCAGGATTTCCGAGCTTTGCCAAAAGGCGTCGCAGGGTCAGATGCTTGTGCCTGCCAATTTTAATTGTCCCGGCCAGGTCGTCATTTCCGGGGCAGTCGAG
>DYLR01000111.1 GCA_020721975.1 Blastopirellula marina
GTAATCGATTGTAGATTTTAGATTTTGGATTCTCAGACTACGCAGTTCTGAATTCCATAAAAGGTAAAAAATGGAAGCTCAGCAGGTTATAGACAAAATAATTGAACAGGCCAGAACGCAGGCACAGCAAATTATCGACGAGGCGCAGCAAAAAGCCCGCCGGCAAAGCGACGCCGCGCAGGCCGAAATTGATGAATACAACAAGCAGACAAAGCAGCTTGCCGACTCTGCCGCACAGGACAAAGCCGCCAGGATGCTTGCCTCTGCGCGCATGGCTTCGGCAAAGGAAAACCTTGCGGCAAAGCAGGAGCTGCTCAGCGAGGTATTTACAGAGACGATAAAGCGGTTAGCCTCTATGGGCGAGTCTGATTACCGGGCATTTATGTCGGCGCTGATAAAAAAGGCCGTTACCACAGGCGATGAAGAAATAATCGTCGGTCATAACGAAAAACGCATCGACGCCGAATTTATAAGACAAATCAACAGCGAACTTGGCAGTAAGGGCAATTTGAAATTATCGCAACAGCGTGCGGATATGGCGGCAGGGTTTATACTCAAATGCGGCAAAATCAGCATAAATGCTGCGGCGGAAACGATTGTCGGCGCTGCAAGAGAGGCGCTGGAAGGACAAATTGCACAGGAATTAAACATTAAATGACGGTTGTGCCGGAACAATACGTAATTGATTTTGACACATATCCGCCGATAGGCGATGATGACTGGCGTTATATATATGCCGCTGCGCGTGTGCGGGCCCTTGAAGAAACTTTGCTGCCGCGTTCTACGATGGCGGATATGGCCAATGCGGCCAATGCGGCTGCCGCTATTGAAATGCTCGGCGGTACGGAGTATATGTTAAGTCCGTCTTCCGATGCTGCGGCGGTTGAGCAAATGCTGCTGGAACGCAGGGCTTATGTGCGAAGTATTGCAGAAGAACTGATTGAAGACGAGCAGATACTTTATTTCGCACGATGCAGAATAGATTTTGCGAATATGCGCCTGGCAATTCGCAGAGTTGTTACAGATAAGCCGATAGGTACGGGTTATACTGCCGGCGGGAATGTGCCTGTCGAACAGCTTGAGCAGATATTTGAACAGGAGGATTATCACCTTTTGCCGGAATATTTGCAGTGTTCGGTGGAGCAGGCCATTATAGGCTATTATAATAACAGGGATATAAGACAGATAGATTATTCACTCGACGCAGCCGAGGCTTGCTGCCGCCTTGAAGCAGCCGTGCAGATTGGAAGCATTTTTTTAACCGGGCTTTTTAGAATAAAGATAGATTTAAATAATATTCGTACAATGCTGCGGCTGAAATTTTCACAAATCTACGTAAAAAATCCTTTCATCGAAGGCGGTTTCATTGAGCCGGCAAAATTCAGACAATGTCTTGAAATGAGTTATGAGCAGATTCCGCCGGTGTTTTCCGCCACGCCTTACCGGCACGTACTTGACGGCGGTGTCGGATATTTTTTGCGCGAAGGCTCATTTTTGAAACTTGAAGCGATGTGTGATCAACACCTGCTTGGATTCCTTGCCACAACAAGGCAGATAACCGCAGGGCTTCAGCCGATAACGGCATATATACTTATGAAGGAGCATGAAATCAGAATGCTGCGGATGATACTTACGGCAAAAAGGAACTCACTTGAACCAGAACTTATACTCAACCGTTTGGGCGAATAAAATGCAGGGCAAGGCAGCGGTATTGGGCGATATTGATTTTGTGGCGCCGTTTGCGGCGCTGGGGCTGGATACATTTGCGGTCTCGGCGTCCGGTGAAGACCTTGTCGAAAAAACCGATATGGTACTTGCCGGCGATTATGCAATGATTGCCGTGGCTGAAAATATCGCACCAGGCGTACAAAGACTTTTTGATGTTACGTGTAAAAAAGCTCTGCCGTGTGTGGTGGTTTTGCCGTTTACATCCGAGTCGCAGGGCTTTGCGTCTCAGGCGCTGGGCAGACTGCTTAAAATGGCAACGGGAATCGATATAGTTAATAAATAACGAGACGACAATGAGCGAACAGATTAAAGGAACGATTATCAAGGTTGCAGGCCCCGTAGTTACAGCCGCGAACATGCTTGGTTCAAGAATGTACGACGTGGTTCGCGTGGGCGAGCAGAATCTTATCGGTGAAATTGTGGAACTTCACGGCTCGACGGCAAATATCCAGGTCTATGAGGACACCGTAGGCATTGGGCCGGGCGAACCGGTTGTCAATACCGGCGCACCTTTGTGCGTGGAACTGGGGCCGGGGCTTATAGAAAGCATCTATGACGGCATCCAGCGGCCGCTTGATGAGCTTTATAAGGTACAGGGAAGCAATATTCTGCGAGGCTCTTCGATACCGGGACTGCGACGCGACAGAAAATGGCATTTCAGGCCGGTTGTAAAAAACGGAACGCAGGTTCAGCCCGGAGATATTATAGGCGAGGTTCAGGAAACAAAAATTCTGCTGCATAAAATTATGGTTCCTCCCGGAATGAGCGGCAGACTGGAGAATCTCCGCGAAGGCGATTTTACAGTGGAGCAGGCTGTTGGAATTCTTGTCGGCTCCGACGGCAGCAGGCATGAATTAAAAATGATGCATCGCTGGCCTGTGCGGCATCCGAGAAATATAAAAAATCGTCTTACGCCTAATGCAATTCTTGTAACCGGCCAGCGTGTCATTGATACGTTTTTCCCTATTGCAAAAGGCGGCACAGCCTGCGTGCCGGGGCCGTTCGGCACCGGCAAGACGGTTGTACAGCACCAGCTTGCCAAATGGGTTGATGCCGATGTGGTTGTTTATGTCGGCTGCGGCGAACGCGGCAATGAAATGACCGATGTGCTTACGGAATTTCCGGAACTGAAAGACCCCCGCAGCGGCGAACCGCTGATGAAGCGTTCGGTACTGATTGCCAATACCTCGGATATGCCTGTGGCGGCGCGCGAGGCATCGGTATATACCGGCATTACGATTGCCGAGTATTTCCGCGATATGGGCTACACGGTTGCGCTGATGGCTGATTCGACAAGCCGCTGGGCCGAGGCCATGCGCGAAATTTCCACGCGACTTGAAGAAATGCCCGCAGAAGAAGGCTATCCCGCCTATTTGGCTTCGAGAATTGCGTCGTTTTATGAACGTGCGGGCAGGGTTGAATGTCCCGGAATGCCGCAGCGCGAAGGCGCTTTGAGCGTAATCGGAGCGGTAAGTCCGCCGGGCGGCGATTTATCGGATTCGGTCGTACAGGCAACGCTGCACGTGGTAAAAGTGTTCTGGTCATTGATGGCAAAGCTGGCGCAGCAAAGGCACTTTCCTGCGATTGACTGGCTTACAAGCTATTCATTTTATAAGCAGTACTTAAAGGAGTGTTTCACCGCCCGCCGGCAGGCTGAAGAAATGGATGCAATGATTGCAGAGGCAATGGCGCTGCTTGAGCAGGAAGCTTCCCTTGTGGAAATTGTAAGGCTCGTCGGCGCCGAGGCGATTTCGTCGCGGGATAGAATGGCAATGGAAACGGCAAAAAGCATCCGCGAGGATTATCTGCACCAAAATGCATATCACGAGGTTGATACTTTTACACCGATGCAAAAGCAGTATGAGATGCTCAAAACTATTTTGCATTTTCACAAAGCAGGGCTTGCCGCAATTGAAGCCGGTGCGGAAACCGCCGATATATTTGCGATTAAAGTGCGGGAATCAATTGCACGGGCAAAATATCTGCCGAACGACCGTATTGATGAAATTGCCGCCATACGGAATGTAATTGACGCCGAAATAAAACAATTATATGGACAAAAAACAGTAGCATAGGAGTCCGAATGCTCAGGGAATATCAGACTGTAAAAAGTATTTACGGCCCGCTGATGCTGGTCGAGTCGGTAGAAAACGCCAAGTACGGCGAAATGGTCGATATAGAAATGGAAAACGGCACAATCCGGCATGGCCAGATTTTGCAGGTCGAAAACGACAAAGTGCTTGTTCAGGTCTTTGAAGGAACGTCAGGCATTGATATTGACAGCAGTAAAATTCGTCCTCTCGGCAAACCGCAGCAGCTGGCCGTTTCGCAGCAGTTGCTGGGTCGCGTATTCAGCGGACTGGGAACGCCCAAAGACGGCGGTCCTGCCGTAATCGCAGACAAATACGTCAACATCAACGGCAATCCGATAAATCCGTACAGCCGCGATTATCCGAATGAATTTATTCAAACTGGAATTTCAACGATTGACGGACTTAATCCGCTGGTTCGCGGACAGAAGCTGCCGATATTCAGCGGGTCAGGTCTGCCGCACGACGAAATCACCGCACAGCTTGCCCGCCAGGCAACGGTCCGCGGAAAAGGCGAACAATTTGCAGTGGTCTTTGCGGCGATGGGTATAACGTTCGAGGCTGCGCAATTTTTCATTAACGACCTTACCGACACAGGCGCAATTGAACGCGCCGTGCTGTTTATCAATTTAGCCGACGACCCCGCCATCGAGCGGATTGCAACGCCGCGTGTTGCGCTTAGCGCGGCGGAATATTTGGCATTCGATTGCGATATGCATGTGCTGGTGATTTTGAACGATATGACAAATTATTGCGAGGCGCTGCGGCAGATAAGCGCTGCCAGAAAAGAAGTGCCGGGACGCAGAGGTTATCCCGGTTATCTTTATACCGACCTTGCAACGATTTACGAGCGTGCAGGACGAATCAAGGGCAAAAAAGGCTCTATTACAATGGCGCCGGTTCTGACAATGCCGGAAGACGATAAAACGCATCCTGTGCCGGATTTGACGGGTTATATCACGGAAGGCCAGATTATACTTTCCCGGCCTTTGCATCGCAAAGGCATTTCTCCGCCAGTGGATGTGCTGCCGTCGCTGTCACGACTGAAGGACAAGGGCATAGGCGTCAATAAGACGCGAGAGGACCACGCCGACCTTTATAATCAGCTTTATGCGGCGTATGCCCGCGGCAAGGAAGCTCAGGAACTGGCGACCATTCTCGGCGAAGCTGCGCTTTCGGACGAGGACCGCAAATATATGTCGTTTGCAAACGAATTTGAGAAGCGGTATGTTTCGCAGGGATATTATGAAAATCGCACGATTGAACAAACGCTTGATTTGGGCTGGGAACTGCTGAGCATGTTTGAAAATACCGAATTAAAACGCATACGCAGCAGTTTCCTTGAAAAGTATATGCCGAAATTCAGGCGGAACTCGTGAAGCGTTAAAAGTGGAGCGTGAAAAGTGGAGCGTATTACGATATACGCTTCACGAGATACGGATATATGCAGACAAACGTAAATGCAACAAGAATGGAGCTTTTAAGACTGCGGCGAAAGGTTGCGCTTGCCGGTCGCGGTCATCGTCTGCTTAGTCAAAAACGCGACGAAATCTGCCGGCAGCTTGTTCTTATTGCGCGTGAAATTGGTCCGCTGCGCAGTATGGTCGAGCAGCAGCTTGTTCGCACTGCAAGGCGTTTTATGATGGCACGGGCGACGATGGAGCCGGAGGATATGCGTGCTGCGATGGATGTGCCGACAAAGCAGTTCAGTCTTGCCGTGTCGTTTGCGAGCGTTATGAGCGTAAAAATCCCGAAACTCACAAAGGAAATTGCCGGCGAAATAATATGCTACGGTTATTCCACCACCAGCGGCGAGCTTGACGTGGCGTTAAAATCGCTTGAAAAGGTTTTTGACGGCCTGATTGAGCTGGCCGAGAAGGAAAAGCAGGCTCAGCTTTTAGCCGCCGAAC
>DYLR01000112.1 GCA_020721975.1 Blastopirellula marina
GTCGTAAATGCCGATAAAATAAAACTTTACGGCAATAAAGCTAAAACGGCTATGTATGACTATTACACTCAATATCCCGGCGGACATAAATACGTCAGCTTTGAGCAACTAATGCAGAAAAGCCCCCAAAAGGTCGTTGAGCTTGCGGTCCGCAGAATGCTTCCCAAAAGCAAACTTGGACGCGAAATGCTTACCAAACTCAAAATTTATCGCGGAGCGGAGCATCAGCACACCGCCCAAAAGCCTGTAAAACTTCAGATAAATTAAACAAACAGGGATAAAAAAATGGCAGACAATACACAAAACGCACCGTTAATTAACCCTGACATATTAAACAGGGTACACCACACACAGCCGGCAGTCCAGCCGAAAAAGGCCAAACCGGATGTCGGCGGGTTCATCTGGGGCACCGGACGCCGCAAAACATCAGTTGCCAGAGTACGTATCAAGCCCGGACAGGGAGCTATTAAAATCAACCGAATAGAAATGAACGAATATTTTGTAAAAGTACAGGACAGGGAAACCGTAATGGCTCCATTGAAGGCAACCAATACCACAGGCAGCCTTGACGTGTTTGCAAGCGTTTCAGGTGGCGGCATAACGGGGCAAAGCGGTGCGGTTATGCTCGGTATCGCCCGTGCATTAAAAAATTACGACCCTTCCATATTGCCGATACTGCACGACGGCGGCTATCTGACTCGCGACGGCAGAATGAAAGAACGTAAAAAATACGGCCAGAAAGGCGCTCGCCGCAGATTCCAGTTTTCAAAACGCTGATTGCCAAATTATTACTCGCAGATTACAATGGCTGCCTGTTTTGGCGGCCATTTTTTTTAATGAGGTTATAAAATGCTTAAAGTTGCAATAATCGGCGCAAGCGGATATACCGGTGCAGACGCCGTTGAAATTCTGCTCAAACATCCGCACGCAGAAATAACATATCTTACCGCCCTGCCGGAAGAATGCTGCCATATTGCTCAGGCATTCGGACAATTTACAGGCAGAGTGAATCTGGATATCGAACCGCTGGACTTTGACAAGCTCAGCGAAAAGGCCGAGCTTGTGTTTTGCTGTCTGCCGCACAAGGTTTCTATGGAATTTGTGCCGAAATTGCTTGAAATGGGTTTGAAAGTAATAGACTTCAGCGCGGATTACCGCCTGAAAAATGTCGAAGTTTATCAGAAGTATTATCAGACTCATACCGACCCGCACAATCTCGCCCATGCGGTGTACGGTCTTTGTGAATTGTACCGCGACAAAATTAAAAACGCCCGGCTGACAGCGAATCCGGGCTGTTTTCCGACCGGCGCAATACTCGGCATTGCTCCGCTGTTGCGCAACGGGCTGATACATACCGACTCGATTGTCGTTAACGCCGTTACAGGCGTTTCCGGCGGCGGTAAAAATCCGTCGAAAAATTTCCACTTCCCGAACATGAACGAGAATATTTACGCCTACGGCACAGGCACACACCGCCATACTCCAGAAATGGAACAGATTGCGGGCGAAATCGCGGGCAAGCCGGCAACAGTGCTGTTTCAGCCTCACGTCGGGCCTTTTGACCGCGGCATTCTTTCGACAATATATTGTACGCCAAAAGGAAAATATGAAAAGCACGCGCTGCTCGATATGTACAGAAAATTTTACAACAGCGAACCATTTGTACAGGTTCTCGAACAGCCGCCGCATCTGAAAAATGTCGCCCGCACAAACTATTGCCATATTTACCCGGCGATAGTAAAAGACAGAATTGTAATTTTCACTGCGATTGACAATCTCGTCAAGGGTGCATCAGGCCAGGCCGTTCAGAATATGAATATAATGTACGGATTTGAAGAAACAGCAGGACTGAAATAATCAAATCCGAAATCCTAATATCGAAATCCGAAAAAATATCAAATATTCAAAATAAAAGCCTCCCAGGCGAAGGATTCTTTATTTTGAACATTGGAATTTAAAATTTCGAATTTGTTTTGGATTTCGGATTTTGTGCTTCGGATTTAGTTATTAAATGGATGTTGTGTTATTGGTTATTGGATGTTTCCTATTTGTACCATTCTTCCACCGGATGCAGAGCAAGCACCTGAACCGGCGAATTTCTTCCGGAACATCCGCTGCGGTCTAAAATGGCAATATATCGCCGCTGCGTGCCGTCAACGCCGAGCCGACAAACAATATATGCCGTAAAGATATCGCTGCGAACTGTTGTCAAATCGCTGATTCGATGGAAAATAACATCCCGCTCTTCAAAATCATCCGCAACGCCGTCGCCTTGATTGACAAGCTCCGGAAATTGTGTCATATCACCGCCATCAAGGCTATAATAACGAATATCCGCTTTCCTGTCGTTTGCATCGGAGCCGTTATTTATAACGTTCATCAGTTCGCCTATGCTCGCAAAGCCTAAATTTTCGCGCATATCCGTATTGCCGTTAGGGTCGATTACAATGCTTCGGTTGTTATAATCGACGCTGCCGTATTGCTCTTTGTCCCTGTAAGCCACAATAGCTTTGGCAAGCTGATATTCACGGCCTGACCATTCTTTTCTTTGCGATACCCAAGGCAGTTGTGCAATAACATACCACGGTGCAGTATTGATATTTATCCTGCCGTGTATGGATGGATAAACCGGACCGGCCATTCCACGCGGCCAGACCGTCAGATAATTGAATACGTTCTGATACTGCGGGTCCTGCAGATTGAAACGCACTTCAATTTCTTCATCAACTTCGCTGCCGTACCCCACAGGCCTTCGGTCGATAGGCGAAATATTATACGGATTTTGATGCGCATCCCAGTCAAAATAAACCGGATTTTTAAAGACCATTCCGATTTCGCCGATATTATTAAGCAAACCGTTTCTAACATCGGCTTTAAGCAACCTCAATCCGAAGTTCGGGTCGTTTGGGTCTGTCGTGTTCGGGTCAAGCAGAATATCCCAGCTCGTTATATTGCCGAGTGTATGAGAACCACTTGCCGTCTGCCAGTTGCGCAATATCCAGCGGTTATCGCCCATATTGCGATTCAATGCAGCCTCGATTATTACACCATCGCTTGCCGGAGGCGGCTCAACAAGAAAATTGTTCTGCCCATAAAAACCGCTCAATTTAACATAATCCACAACTGCCCAGTGAGCCGTGCCGTTGGAGTCTATTGCCGCCCTTTCGAGCAGTATTTCGCTGTTGGAAGTAAATATTGTTTCGTTGCTATCCAGCAGTGTATATATTTTGCCTGCTGCGTTAATTGAAACATCAACGCCGATTGCTGCAGAAGCATTCTCTTCCCATGTCAGCACGCAATATCTGCCGCCGGGAACATTAAAATCATTATTGCTTAACTGTACTATTCTGTCTGAGCCAATTGGGTCGATAATTCTTAGCCGCCAGTTTTCAACGGGGTCGTTCACATCCAAGGCCTTGTGCAGTTCAATCGCATAAGAGCGGAAAATATGCCACGGCCAGCCTCTGCCGCCGACGCCATGGGCGGCAAAATCATACGATTCAAAAATATGATAAAGTTCACTTATGTAAATAATCGGTCGTTCAAAACCAAAAATCTTATCGCCATCGCTGGTGAAATATGTCATGTTGCAGTCGCTGTCGATATAATCCTTCATATTGGCTGCGATTTGAGCAGGCATATAATCCGGCAGAAGCGAATTACCGTCGTAATCCCGTGCAGCATTTAACAGAGCCGTTTTAATGCTGTTGGCGTCCGTTGAATTGGCGTTGACATTGCGCTGTATACGCATAAAACCTGTTCGCGGGGCTAACGGCCTGTCGCTGCTTAATGTTGTGGTAATATGGCGATAGTTATAACGCTGGTCAATATTGCCCGTCGAGTTAAGATAAACGGCTTGTTTCCAGTCGTCTAACTCGCCTGCTTTATATGGAAAACGATGAACCGCAGAATTTTCAGGATACGTCGCCTCGTCGAACCATTCTTCAAGCCTTGTGTGAATATTTTCATTATCAATTATAAACCTGTACCGCAGCTCAAGTTCATCACCAATATCAAACGGAGTATAGAAGTTTGGTCTATTGCCCCATGTTACATCGTGCTCATATCTGTATATATGGCCGGGATTATTTACATCGTTCGCTTCCGCCCCTGCCCGTGCCACCAGTAAATGGCCAAGAGAGTTGTAATTATTCGGGTCGTCAAAATCCGGACCCCTGCCGGTGAGCGAAGTTAAATCAATCTGATATAATCGGCTACCGTCAATTTCGGACTGCACAGGCGAATTAGGCTCAAATTTATAGCCGGTATTGATATTGAGCATTCCGCCGTTATCAATCACGCGCACCGCAAAGAAAATATCTTCCGGCCTCTGCGAATCCACGCTGCCAAGTCTTACCCAGCGTGAATCGCCGATACCGTCGCCGTCGGCGTCGGCAAGCTGACTACGGGTATAATTGGGGTCGATTACTTCATCAGACCTTACATAATAAGCGGGAACATTTTCCACCATAGACCTTTGATTGCCGAACCGGTCGTTGATATCGCTGATTTGCCGCCAGTAATAATTCGGGTCTGCCCGGTACGGCTCAATACTTGCGAGCCAGGAATCATATTTGTCCGGGTAATCCTTGTAATCCTCCGCATTAGCGTCGGGGGCATAATATTTGCCAATATCGTCGGCAAGTTTTTGTGAAATCATCGCCACAACAGACTGCACGGCAAGGTCGAGCTGTTTCAAATCCGACACGGCAGTTGTAGCCGTTTTATCAAGCCGCGAGGCCACGAGAAACATCACGCCCACCACGGCCAGCAGCACCGATACCACAACGGCCATTATAAGAGCCGAGCCTTTTTTGCGATGTATGCCTTTTATTACATTCATAAATAATTTCCAAATCCGTTTAGTCGTCGTCGGCACGACGACGAAATATTATTTTATTCGCAAAAACATGCGATGCCGTACCGGCAGCGGCTAAACAACCGTCATCTTATCTTTCCCTTAAATACACAATATGGCTGAATCGCTTTCCCTGCTTAAAAATGCCTTTGGAATCATAAAGAGTAAATGAAAATTTCAACGCGTAAATATTATACTGCTTCAAATCAGACACAGTCGGTTGTGCTGCATCTCGGGGCCGCCACATCAATTCGCCATTACTGTCAAATTGCGAGTGATTGGGGTCATACAGATGATAGCCGTTGAACTGTATTTGGAAGTCGTCAACGCCTTTGCACATTATCGTGTGCATATAATCGGGGTGATTGGAATCAATAACCGGACGCTCGGCAATCTGCATCAAATATTGTTCTGCACCGGCAAGATTGGTATCGGCTATGTCATAAAATTTTACAACCCAACTTGCCAGCGAATTTTCCGGCCGATATTCATCTCTGTCAAAATCGGGAGGATCGCTCAGGCCGGTACGCTCGGCGGTAAAAACCTGAACCCTGCGGCAGAGAATCTTTTTTGCAGGCTCGGCTGTGAACACATTAGGTTCAGCAGCCTGCGCATAACAAATCGCTGCCATATTGCCTCGCAGTGATTGGCCGCTATAATCCGCTCTTACTGTCTGAAAGCCGCCATCCGAAAAAAACGCTACAGAATCGGCGTTAATGTTATTGGCTGAATTCCATACAAAAGCAATCGCCGTGCGCCAGCCGCGAAAGTCCGCATCAATCTGTTCTGTAATTGCCCGCAGATTGCGCATGATTTCCGCGGTGGCCGAGGCCTTGCGATGAGCTTCGAGAGATTGGTTAA
>DYLR01000113.1 GCA_020721975.1 Blastopirellula marina
TCGTTAATCTGTTAAATACTGTGAACGGTTACGATTTCGACAGGTATTTTCTCGCCCTATTTTGCACTGGTCGCACGCTCCGCACCATTGAGCAGGGTCAATCGCAACTAAATCGCCGACTTTTACGCGATTGACGGCAGAGCCGATTTTTTCGACTATGCCGCTGCATTCATGCCCGACACGATATGGATATTGCACAACCTGCGAGCCTATTTTGCCGTCAACATAGTAATGCACATCCGAGCCGCACACGCCGATAACCTTGATTTTTATCAGCGCTTCGTTATCTTTTTCAATTCTCGGCTCAGGCACATCTATCATTTCCATCTGCCGAATACCGGTAAGAACCATTGCCTTCATTTTAATCCCGTTAAATATTAAATCTGAAATTAATTATATCGCCGTCCTGAACAATGTAAGTTTTGCCCTCGAGCCGTACTTTGCCTGCGGCCTTAACAGCTTTCTCATCGCCGAGGGCTTTCAAATCGTCGTAGTGCATTGTTTCAGCACGAATAAATCCCCGCTTAATATCGCTGTGGACTTCGCCCGCAGCGTCCAGCGCAGCAGTGCCTTTGTGTATCGTCCATGCCCGCACCTCATCTTTGCCGACCGTCAGAAAGCTGATAAGTCCCAAAGCACAATAACAGCTCCGCACAAAATTAACAGCCGCAGGAATTGTTATTCCGTATTCCGACATAAAAGTCTTTCTGCTTTCGCTGTCCATTTGTGCAAGTTCGCTTTCGAGCGTTGCGCACATCGTTATCGCGTTAAAATGCTTGTCAATCACGCCTGCGAAATTAAACTCATCGCCGAGCCTGTCCTCTGCAACATTCACAACAACCATAAACGGCTTGATGGTCAAAAGACCAAGCGATTTAATCAGGGCAAACTCATCGGCGGATTTGATTACGCTGCGCACGGGCTGCTCGGCTTCAAGAGCAGCCTGAAGTTTTAATTGTACCTCAAGCTCGGTCTTCTGGCGGGACTGGTCTTTCGACGGCTTGTGCATTTCCTTTTGCAGCCGTTCAACGCGAGTGGCAACAAGCTCAAGGTCGGCAAGCAGCAGCTCAGTATGCAAAAGCGAGAAATCCCGAACGGGATCAGCATCATCACCAAACGCCCGCAGCACCATAACAAACATATCAAGATTGCGAATCTGACCGATGAGTCTTCTGGCTGCTGCGCGTCCGGCATCGTCGCCGAATGAAAATCCCGGCACATCAAGGCAATCTATCGTTGCATGGACGGTTTTTTTGGGCTGATACAACCCGGTAAGCCAATCGAGTCTTTCATCAGGCACAGGCACAATTTCTTCGACTATTTCAATGCCCGAATGCAGGGGCTTGCCGCTCACAGCGGATAATATAGTACTCTTGCCGGACTGCATTAAACCTATCAAAGCTGTTTTCATTCACTTTCCTTTTTAACATCTATCAATAACCCGCCGAATAAATCGGCGGGCTAACTATCCCTTATACCCTACCCCTTATACCCTATCCCCTATACCCTATACACGCTGTTGCCATACGCATCATACGCAACAATTGCCGGGAATTTATCAAACACCAGCCGTCTTATCGCTTCTGTGCCGAGGTCTTCATAAGCCACAAATTCCGATGAAACTATATGCCTGCTTAACAGTGCTCCTGCTCCGCCGGTTGCGCTGAAATGCACTGCCTTATATTTCATTAAAGCGTCCCGAACTGTTGCATCCCGATAGCCTTTGCCAATCATGCCTTTCAGGCCTGTGGCAAGCAGTTTCGGGCTGAACGCATCCATACGCGATGCCGTTGTCGGGCCAGCCGAGCCTATAACCTCGCCGGGCCTGGCCGGAGTCGGGCCTACAAAGTAAATAATCGCACCTGCCAATTCCACGGGCAGCGGCCGGCCGGCATCTATGAGTTCGCAAAGGCGTTTATGAGCCATATCGCGAGCGGTATAAACCGGGCCGGTTATTAAGACCTCATCGCCTGCGTGCAGACTCATTACCGTTTTTTCGTCCAGCGGAGTTGTGATTTCCTTATGCTCATTCATACCGTCAATATCATAACAGCCTTATCTTTATCGTGAAATAAAAAAAGCCCGGCATAGAAACCGGGCTTTACCTGCTCATCAGATGCGGTTTGATTATGACTGAATGCTGTCTATGGTAAGCCTTATAAGATTTTGTCTGTGGCCGTACTTGCGTTTGCTGTTTTTGTTTGGGCGGTAATACATACCGTAAATTTTGGGGGTCTTGAATTTTGCCGCGGCTGCCGTGGTTGCAAATTTGCCGGTAACTTTTGCGCCGGCCACATAGGGCGCACCAATTTTGCTTTCGGCGCCATTGCCGATAAAAAGAACTTTGTCGAACTCCATGCCGGTCGCATCATCAGCCACATTTGTAAGCTCGATATCGACGACATCACCCTGGGCAACTTTGTATTGCCTGCCGCCCTGCTCAATAACAGCAAACATATTTAAACTCCGTAAAAATAAGAAGTTATGTAAAAATCCAGACCTTCTCAGATAAGTACGAACTTAGCATTTTACAAACCCTGGTACTAAATGTAAAGCAAATTATTCCGATTTTGAGTTTTGGGGTTTTGGCAAAACTGGAATCGTCCGCATGAAAAGCACTTCAAAAAATAGGTTTGCTTCTCGCCGGATTTTTGTGTATAAGGTTTGTTTCCACCTTTGGGGCGACGCACACAGTGTGCGGCCGCATTACAAAATTGTAAGTTTCCGTAAAAACCAAAAAAAGATACGATAGGAGTCTTTTATGAAACGAAAAATGGTTACTATAGACGGCAACACCGCTGCTGCTTATGTTGCGCACGCAACTAACGAAGTAATAGCAATTTATCCCATTACGCCAAGCTCAAACATGGGCGAAATCGCAGACCAGAAATCTGCCGACGGCGAGGTGAATATCTGGGGTACGGTCCCGTCCGTAACGGAAATGCAGTCCGAAGGCGGAGCAGCCGGCGCCGTTCACGGCGCTTTGGCAACCGGAGCATTAACAACCACTTTCACCGCTTCGCAGGGCCTTTTGCTGATGATTCCAAATATGTACAAAATTGCAGGCGAATTAACCTCGACAGTCTTTCACGTCTCGGCTCGTTCATTAGCCTGCCAGGCATTATCAATTTTCGGCGACCATTCCGACGTTATGGCCTGCCGTCAGACCGGCTATGCCATAATTGCCTCCAACAATGTACAGGAAGTAATGGATACGGCCCTTATCGCACAGCGGGCAACGCTGCAAAGCAGAGTGTCTTTTCTGCATTTCTTCGACGGTTTCCGCACCAGCCATGAAATACAAAAGGTTGAAGAACTCACTTTTGACGATATGCGGGCAATGATTGACGACGAACTGGTCGCAGCCCACAAGGCTCGCGGCCTAAGCCCCGACCGGCCTGTAATCAGCGGCACAGCTCAAAATCCCGACGTATATTTCCAGGGACGCGAAACCGTAAATAAATATTATCTGGCAACGCCTGAAATCGTGCAGCAGTGCATGGACAAATTCGCACAACTGACAGGCAGACAATACAAATTATTCGATTACGTCGGTTCGCCTGATGCTGAAAAGGTGATTATCATAATGGCAAGCGGCGGAGATACCGTCCACGAAACGGTCAATTACTTATGCTCCCAGGGTCAAAAGGTCGGCGTTTTGAAAGTGCGGCTGTTCAGGCCTTTCAGCGTCAAACATTTCATTGCCGCTTTGCCGAAAACCGTAAGGAAATTCGCCGTGCTTGACCGCACAAAAGAGCCGGGCGCAATCGGCGAGCCGCTCTATCTTGACGTTCGCACCGCCATAGGCGAGGCAATGTCCGACGGCACATATAAATACGCCGGCACAGGCGGTTATCCGCTAATCGTAGGCGGAAGATACGGATTAGGTTCAAAGGAATTCACTCCGGCAATGGTAAAGGCCGTGTTTGACAATCTTGACGCGGCAAAACCCAAAAACAAATTTACCGTAGGCATTACCGACGATGTAACAAACAGCAGTCTCGATGTTGACGAATCCTTTGTAGTGCCGACCGATTCTTACGCCGCTATGTTCTTCGGACTCGGTTCAGACGGCACGGTCGGCGCAAACAAAAACAGCATTAAAATCATCGGCGACCACACCGACAATTACGCTCAGGGCTATTTCGTCTATGACTCCAAAAAGGCAGGCGCCATAACCGTTTCGCATCTTCGATTCGGCAAAAGCGAAATTCGCAGACCGTTTTTAATCGTACAGGCCGATTTTGTCGCCTGTCACAATCCGTCATTCCTTGAAAAATACGACATGCTCGCAAATGCCAAAAAAGGCGGCACATTTCTGCTTACTTCAATGCACAAACCCGATGAGGTCTGGGGCACTCTGCCAAAAGAAGTCCAGCAGCAGATAATCGACAAAAATCTTAAATTCTACTGCATAGACGCTATATCAATCGCACAGAGTATCGGCCTTGGCCCGCGTATCAACGTAATTATGCAGGCGGCTTTCTTCAAACTGTCCAACATTATCCCGTTAGACGAGGCGGTTAATGCGATAAAGAACGCGATAAAGAAAACCTACGGCAGCAAGGGTCAAAAAATTATTGACATGAATAATACCGCGGTCGATGCTGCTTTAAGCCAGGTTTATGAAGTCAAATATCCAAACAGAGTAACCAGTAAATTTTCCAAACCTCCCGTGGTGCCTGCCAATGCACCGCAAATAGTCCGCGAAACGCTTGCGATGATTATGGAAGGTCGCGGCGACGCAGTGCCGGTAAGCAAAATGCCGCCCGACGGCAAATTCCCGACAGGCACAACACAATACGAAAAGCGCAACATCGCCGTGCAGATTCCGGAATGGAAAAGCGAGGTCTGCATCCAGTGCGGACGCTGCTCATTGGTTTGCCCGCATGCCTCGATTCGCATAAAGGCCTACGACGCAGGTCAATTAGCCAAAGCCCCAAAGACATTCAAAAGCGCAGATGCAAAAGGCAAAGAATTTGCGGGTATGAAATTTACCGTCCAGGTAGCCGTCGAGGATTGTACAGGCTGCGGCGTTTGCGTTCAGCAGTGTCCTGCCCAGGAAAAAGACGCCAACAAACAGCCCACAGGCAAAAAGGCCATCAACCTGGTGCCGCAGGAGCCTTTACGGGAACAGGAAAAGGAAAATTATAAATTTTTCCTGAACATCCCCGACACCGATTCCAAATATTTCAATCCCGCAACTGTCAAGGGCAGCCAGCTTATCAGACCGCTTTTTGAATATTCCGGAGCATGCGCAGGCTGCGGCGAAACGGCTTATATCAAACTTTTAACGCAGTTGTTCGGCCGGCGGGCAATTATCGCCAACGCCACGGGCTGCTCGTCAATCTACGGCGGCAACCTGCCGACAACGCCCTACACAAAACTGCCCGACGGCAAGGGTCCTGCCTGGAGCAACAGCCTGTTCGAGGATAATGCCGAATACGGATTGGGTTACCGTCTCACGTGCGACAAGTTTAAGCAATATGCACTTGAGCTGCTCGATAAGACCGTGGCCGGTAAATGTGTTGACGGCAGGCTCGCTGATGAAATCAGGGCGTTTTTGAGTCAGGGAAATCGCAGCCCTGCCGATTTTGAACAGCAAAGGACCCGTGTTGAAAATCTGAAAGCCGCCTGTAAAAAAAGCAATTGCACCGAATGCAAACGCCTGCTTACGGTAGCGG
>DYLR01000114.1 GCA_020721975.1 Blastopirellula marina
ACTGGATTCCCGCCTGCGCGGGAATGACAAAACCGAATAAATCAGTGCTTCCCTGGCAGTGTCGGCGGCAGTTGATTATGTGGATGAACCGCCAGCATCACAGCAAGTAGATGTGCAGCAAGTGATTAAGCTGTTGGCGCAGTAGTCTGGTTAAAAATGGTCGCTGGTAACCAAGAATAGCGCGTGGGTAAATCATAGCGGTTAAGCATGGGTAGGTAGCACAGCACAGGGTGATTTCAGGATGTTCGGTATCACTGTCTATGCTACCTGTACTGCTGGCTACTGCTTTGCCCCCAACGCGACCGCACGTTGTTGGCTGGATGCTGCCAGTTGTTTAGCAGCGAGGTTATCCCAGACTGGGCTAACCCAGTCACCGAGATGATTCAAGGCGAGCTCGCCCAGGGCATTAATCCATGCGCTATTTTCGTTAAGCGCGGGAATGTAATGGAATTCGCCACCCCCTGCGCTGATAAAGTCAGCCTTCACTTCCATCGCGATTTCTTCCAGTGTTTCCAGACAGTCGGCGACAAAGCCTGGGCAAACCACATCGACACGGCGGGTTTTGGCGTGCCCGAGTTCTTCCAGCGTAGTGGCGGTATAGGGCTTGACCCATTCGGCACGACCAAAGCGCGATTGGAAGGTAACGCGATACTGGTCACTGGATAGCCCTAATGCTTCGGCCAATAAGCGTCCTGTTTTATGGCATTCGCAGTGATAAGGGTCGCCTTTTTCCAGCGTGTAACGCGGTACACCGTGAAAACTCATGATGAGGATGTCGGGGCGGCCGTTTTGCATCCAGTAATGTTGAACATTGACAGCAAGTGCCTTGATGTAGCCTGCGTCGTCATGAAAGTGTTTGATGGTACGCAGCGCAGGCTGGTTACGCTTGCTCATGAGGTATTCATACACTGCATCCATCGCCGATGCCGTGCTGCTGGCAGCGTATTGGGGATAGAGCGGGATGGTCAGAATGCGGTCACAGCCCTGTTCGCTCATGCGGGTGAGTGCGCTGGCGACAGATGGGTTGCCGTAACGCATGGCGTAATCGACCACAAACGGCGATTTTACCCGCTCGCCCAGCCAGCCCTGCAACAGTTTGGCCTGCTTTTCGGTGTGGAAGCGTAGCGGTGAGCCTTCATGCTTATCCCAGATGCTGGCATATTTTTCGGCGGATTTTTTTGGGCGAGTTTGCAGAATAATGCCGTTGAGTATCAGCCACCAGATGGCATGGGGGATTTCAACCACGCGCGGATCAGATAAAAATTGCTTGAGATAAGGTTTGACTGCCTGTTTGGTAGGCGCATCGGGCGTGCCTAGGTTGAGTAATAAAATGCCTGTTTTAGCACTGCTGTTGTGGCTGTAGGGTGGTTCAGTTTGGTAACGGGGCATAGTTTAGCGACAATCTTTATTAGTGGAATGAAAGTGCATTAGAAAGCAGTTTGGCGGTAATGTCCACAATAGGAACGATGCGTTCATACGCCATGCGCGTAGGGCCAACCACGCCCAGTGTGCCGACAATTTCACCATTGACCTGGTAGGGCGCGGTGACGACGCTGCATTCGTCTAGCGGCACAACATCGGATTCAGTGCCGATAAAAATTTGCACGCCTTCAGCACGCTGGCTTAAATCCAGCAACTGTATCAGCGATGTTTTCTGTTCAAATAAATCAAATAAGCGGCGCACACGATCCATGTCGGATGAGAAGCCTGCTACGTGCAATAAATTTCGTTCGCCTGATAATACCAGCCCCTCATTTGGCTGATTGAGTGCTTCATCACTGGCATTGAGGGCGAGATTCATCAGTCCGTTAATATCCTGATGCAGGGATTGCAACTCAGCTTGCATATGTTGCCGTACCTGCGCCAGCGTGGTGCCTGCATAATGCTGATTGAGCACCTGTGCGGCATGTGTGAGCTCGGCACTGGTGTAATTGCGTTCAGTGGTGAGCACGCGGTTTTGTACTTCGCCATCGGTGGTGACGATAATTAGCAACACGCGCTTTTCTGCCAGCCGCATAAATTCTATCTGCTGAAATGCAGCATTACGGCGACGCGGTATCATCACTACGCCCGCAAACTGGGTGAGTTGTGATAATAATTGTGAGGCATGGCTGACGACGCGTTGCGGGTCATCGGGGTGGAGTTGTGCTGCCAGATGGTCGATTTCCAGATTGTTTAACGGTTGCACCGTCATTAAGCTGTCAACAAATAAACGGTAACCCTGCACCGTGGGGATGCGTCCTGCTGACGTGTGCGGGCTGCTGACCAGACCCATTGCTTCCAGTTCCGCCATCACATTGCGAATGGAGGCGGAGCTCAAGTCGAGTGCGGCATATTGCGATAAAGTGCGCGAGCCGACGGGTTGCCCATCGGCAATATAGCGTTCGACCAAAGTTTTTAGTAGGATACGTGCGCGTTCGGTTAACATTTGACCATTGTACAAAAATTAACGCATCTTGCGCTATCTGCTTCGAGTCAGGATAATTGATCTATGCCTAAACAATTTAAGACTATCGCCCTCATCGGCAAATATGACAGCCCACAAATGGCGGGGACTTTGCCGCAATTGGCTGATTACCTGCAAAAAATGGGGTGTGAAGTGCTAATCGCTCACAACACCGCCGATCAATTGGGCTTGCTTAATCAGTCCACAGCAGAATTAACGGAAATTGGCGAGCGCGCTGACTTGGCTGTCGTGCTCGGTGGTGACGGCACTATGCTCTCTATCGCGCGGATGCTGGTTGCTCACGATATTCCGCTGGTGGGTGTGAATCAGGGGCGATTGGGTTTTCTGACTGACGTGCCTGCCGAAACCATGCAGGAAAGCCTGGCAGCAATATTGGCAGGCGACTACGTTGCCGAGCAGCGCTTGTTGCTCAATACCCAGATACTGCGTGGCGGCGAGACCATATTTAATGCCTGTGCCTTCAATGACGTGGTGATGAGTAAAGGTGGCATGGGGCGGCTAATTGAATTTGAAGCGGTGATAGACGGCGAGTTTGTTTATAGCCAGCGCTCTGACGGGCTGGTGATTGCCACCCCAACAGGTTCAACCGCTTATGCGCTGTCAGCAGGTGGGCCGATATTGCACCCGACGCTGGAAGCTTTTGTGCTGGTGCCAATTTGCGCGCATACGTTGGCGGCGCGACCTATTGTGGTAAACAGCCATTCTGTCGTGGAGTTGCAATTAAAGCATGCAGATGATGCCCGCGTGCATTTTGATGGGCAGCGGCAATTTGATATACAAATCGGTGACACTGTGCGCATCAGCCGCGCACCCAATGCGATTCGTTTATTGCATCCTAAAGACTATAGTTATTACAGCACCTTACGAGAAAAACTGTACTGGGGGAAAAAACTCTAATGCTACGCCAGCTTGCGCTACGTGATTTTGTGATTGTTGACCAACTGGATTTGACCTTTGTGACAGGTTTTACCGTACTTACAGGCGAAACCGGTGCGGGCAAATCCATACTTATTGACGCACTGGCATTGGCACTGGGTGAGCGTGGTGATGCCGGTGTCGTGCGTGCAGGTGCGAGCCGTGCTGAAATCAGCGCAGATTTTGACGCGCAGGCTTTGCCGCTGTTGCAGACCTGGCTGCTGGAAAACGAATTGGACGACGATGGCAATTGCTTATTGCGACGCGTGATAGACAGCAATGGGCGATCACGTTGTTTCATTAACGGTCGCGCCGTCAGTGCGCAACAGTTGCGTGAAGCGGGCGAATGGCTGGTGGATATTCATGGTCAGCATGCACATCAATCGCTGCTCAAATCGGCAACGCAACGCGAAATTCTTGATAACTATGGCAACGCCAGCGAATTGGCCACGCGCGTTGCGCAGCATTACCGTCACTGGCAAAAGCTGAACGACGCGCTACTGGTCGTGCAGCAAGACAGCGGCGCAATGGCTGCCGAGCGCGAACAGCTGGATTGGAAAATTCAGGAGTTAAGCGCATTGCAATTTGACCTGGCTGACTGGCTCGCGTTACAGGATGAACACAAGCGGCTGGCTAACGCCGTCAATCTGGGTGCGGGCATCGCTTTTGTACTGGACGCGCTAACTGAAAGCGAGTCAGCAACCTTCAGCCAGCTTCATGTTGTTGCCACCAAGCTGGCGCATTTGCTGGAGTACGACACCAGCCTGCAAGCCGCTTATGATTTAATCGACTCAGCGGGCGTGCAATTGCAAGAGGCCAGCCACAGCCTGCGCCGTTATGCCGACCAGCTCGAAGCCGACCCCGCGCGACTGGCTGAAATCGAGCAACGTATAGAGCAAGTGTTAGATACCGCGCGCAAATATCGGGTGAAAGTAGAAGCACTGCCTGAGTTGCTTGAGCAAGCGCAGCAACGTCATGCCGAGCTTGCCCACAGCGCAGACTTTGCCACGCTTACTGTTGAAGTCGCCAGCGCACATGCGGTCTGGCAAGAACTCGCGCAACAGTTAAGCCAGATACGCCTGAGCACGGCGACCCAATTAGCTGAAATCGTCAGTACCACCATGCAGCAATTAGCACTGGCGGGCGGGCAATTCGCCATTGCACTGACCCCGCTGGAGACAGGTAATGCATATGGTCTGGAGCAGGTGGAGTTCCTCGTTGCGCCGCACGCAGGTGCAACCCCCAAGCCACTGGCAAAAGTTGCCTCAGGTGGCGAATTGTCGCGTATCAGCCTGGCACTGCAAACTGCTATCAGCCAGGTCGCGGGCGTGCCTACCTTGATATTTGATGAAGTCGATGTCGGTATCGGTGGTGGCGTTGCCGAAACCGTAGGGCGCTTACTCAAAGGTCTGGGAGCAAGCCGCCAGGTGCTGTGCATCACCCATTTGCCGCAAGTTGCCGCCCTTGGTGAGCAGCATTTGCAAGTCAGCAAGGTGCAGCACGATAATCAGACGCTCAGCCAGATTCATCCACTGACACCTGCCGAAAGAATAGATGAAATCGCACGTATGCTGGGCGGCGTTACTATTACCGATACTACGCGCCAGCATGCCCGGGAGATGCTGGTGGTGGCGTGAAGGGCTGATTGTACGATGCCAACAGACGTAAATTTTCCCCATGAATTAGCCAGTTGTGGTATCGTGCGCGGCATCTATCCTTTTGTTTAGGTTCACGGTTTTAGTCCGTGCAAACCCACGCTTAAATTAAGGCTTGCAGCAATGCAAGCCTTTTCACATATCAGCCTCAGCAGTGTTTACTCGCTGTTGACTATACTTAAATACACACAACATGATTACGCTAAAAAATATCACCTTGCGCCGCAGCGCTAAAGTTTTGCTTAACAATGCTTCCTTAACCATCAACCCAGGCGAAAAAGTTGGGCTGGTAGGGCGTAACGGCGCAGGGAAATCGACCTTGTTTGGTTTGCTCAACGGTACTTTGCATGAAGAGTCAGGCGATTTTTATTATCCAAAACAATGGCGTATGGCACAAGTCGCGCAAGATATGCCTGAGACCGAAGAGTCAGCGACAGATTTTGTCATCGGTGGCGATACCCGTTTGGCCGAGTTGCGGGAAGCGTTAGGCGTTGCCGAAGCAACCGATGATGGCATGTTGATCGCACAAGCCTACATTGATTTGGGTGACGCGGGTGAGCATGATGCGAATGCGCGCGCACAATCTCTGGTGCTGGGTCTGGGGTTTCAGATGCATG
>DYLR01000115.1 GCA_020721975.1 Blastopirellula marina
TACTCAGGACAAAAAGTAACGATACAGTTGCAGGTATGGCGGTATATAACTACCCAACATCATCTTGGGCAACTATCAACGATGGCTCTGATGTTACTGTCAAGCTTAGTTACCTATACAGTATGCTCAATAAGCTTACGAATGTCTATATCGGCAATTCTAGTAATACTGAAGGTGTAGCTTACGGTATTGTATTAGAACGTGGCGGTCAAGTGTTGATGATTGATTGTGAGCTTGGCACTAAATACGGCATACAGGGTTCTGGTGCAATACTACTATACGTTAATAACACTCAGATTTCTACATTAGTGAAGTCTGTCCAGATTAAAGGTGAGAGCAGTACTACAAAATATATGCAAGCGTATATAGAGGGCGGTGCGTGCACTTTCGATGGTGGCAGCCATTCATTCATATCTTCGAGTCTTGGATATGTAAGCTGGACACAGGATACGCGTGTATGGCTAGACCCGTCTTTGACACAATCATTAGCTATCAGCTCGACATTATATCCAGGGCTCAACGATGCTACTGTCTATGTAAACCGTGAACGATACATAGTTGCTGCTGATGATGACAGAATGTATTTAGGCACAGCAGGTAGTGTTGTTGCTGATATTGATGCGCTACGTGGCTATGCTATGATCAATACTACTCAATATAATGTCATGGGACTAACCTTCGGTAATCCTAGTCATGGTCATTGTATATACAAGAAGTTGGAGCGCGGTGTATATCTTATGACTGTATATGCTAAGCATTCTACATCTGCAACTAATGACTTCAGGGTAGTCGCAGCGCATTACACGTCAGGTGGGTCATATACAGCAGACTTGGCATATACCTACACATTAACGACAAGTTATGCTCCGTATCGAGGGCTAATGTACGTAACGAGCGATATAGTAGGGTTGAACTGTATATTATCATTCTATAAATACGATACTAATGTAAGCAACATTATATCGGTCAGCCATGTTGAGCTTGAGTATCTTGGTCCTGATAAGATGTTTTGTAATGATATAGTAGCGCTAAATGCTAATGAGCTATCCGATGCTAGTGGTGCTCGTAGGACTGATGTAGGCTTCTGGGGCAGACAATCAGGTGGTGAGACCAGACCTATGGCTATCATAAGGACTGTACATGATGGCACTTCTGATGACCAGAAAGGTCTAATATCAATAAATGTCAATGATGGTAATGATGAGTATTCGCCAACTAATAGATTCCAGATAAACTCTGCTGGCAATATTGTGCTTGGTTACCAAGCAGCATTATCTACCAGTGCTACTGATGGTTTCGTTTATATACCGACATGTGCTGGAACGCCTACAGGAGTTCCGACAGCATACACAGGTAAGGTAGCTATTGTATTCGATACTACTAACAACAAGCTATACGTTTATGATGGCGGATGGATAGATGTCACTTGATAGCTTCAAGGCGCAGTTAGAGCAGGCCGAATCAGCAGCGATGATGAAGTTTGATAAGCAGGTAGAGCTTGGCTATGCACGGATAAAGTCAAGCTCACCACAGGAGCTTATGCGGATAGTTTCAGGGTTAATATTCGCAGGCTTTCGTAGCATCTCCATAAAGGCGGGGATAGTGATTGTTATGATAGATGAGCATTATCAGAATAGTGGTCTATGGATAGGAGAATGATAAATGACAGATGGTAATGGTTGGCAGCAATGGAAGAACCTTGTCCTCTCTACTATGGAGCGTATAGAGCATGAAGTAAAAGAACGTGACAAGAGATATGAAGACAACTGCAATATTATACAAGGCAGGATACTAGAGATGGAGAAAGCTATAGCAGAGTTGAAAGTAAAGAATGGTATATTCTCCGTAGTTGCTGGTATAGTATCGGCTCTGATAACAGCAATAGTGACTATATGGAGGTTACAATGAATGGAAAGCTTATAGAGAATTCGGTAACTTTACAGGATATTTGTGCTCAAGAGCGTAAACTTGAGCAATTATTTAACAAGCTCAAGCATGACTTGAACTTATTGCATGCTATGGTAAGAGAATCGAGGGCTGACGATGCACTATGGCTACTTAACAACAGCGCAGCAGACAGCATTCCTGTCGGAGCAAAGAAAGAAGATACGGAAGCCTAGCTTCGCGGTATTCATTTCTTCCTTCGGTGATATTACTGACTATGCTATCAGCATCACTACTGATAGGAGCATAGAGTCACCACTAGGCAGAGGTAACATCAATATCGGTGATACTAGTATCTATGCTCATAACCAAGATGGATATTTTTATAGTGATGGTGCAAGCAATATTGAGATAGGCTCTGTAGTAGAGATATACTCAGGATATAATAAGCTGAACATACCGATATTCACAGGATATGTCAGTAGTGTTAAGCCACAAGGCAATAAAGATGCTGTCATGATAACATGCAAGGATTACATGGGCTTGTTCGCTAGCCAGAGAGTATCGGGTAGCCAGGGTGATAACAATACGGCAGAGCTTATGCTAGAGAACTTTGCAAGTTCTAGCTACTTGACCTCTGATATATCTGATGATGGTGAGCTAGATATTGTCTATGACTCGACCACCTTCGATGATATGCCGGTAAAGTCGGCGATAGAGAAGATATGCGATAATTGGTTTCATGTAGCATACTTCGATGAGAACGGAGTCTTGAAATGTGTAGGCAGAGAATATTATTACGATAGCAGCTTCGTATTCGATGATGATAATATACTAGAGCTTGTCCAGTTATCGCCAACTAATGTTATCAATAAGGTCAGGATAGAATACAGGGATGGCTTTAGTACTGTAAAGAATGATGTGCCTAGCCAAGATGCTTACGGTATCCATGAGCGGAATCTGTATAATACCTTATTCAACAGCATCTTGATAGCAGATAAGACAACGGGCAGCACATCGGAGAGCATGGATAATCAGCTTGAAGGCTTCAAGTTCACATCATCAGCAGATGCTGACTTTATAGACTGCGTCAGGGTACGGATGAAACAAGATGGAGCATCAGGCACAATTACTGCTAAGCTCTATAGCGATAGTTCCGGACCAAGCTCATTACTAGCAACTAGCAATAGTATAGCAGCAGGCACATTACCAGAGAGCTTCGCATGGATAGCGTTCGACTTTGAGCATTATGCGATATCGCCATCAACGAATTACTGGCTAATCATAGACAAGGGCTCTACCATAGGTTCTGTTTATCTCCAGATCAGTGCAGCAACAGCAACAGGATTACATGCTTATTATAATAGTATATGGTATTTAGAGAATAATAAGTATATCTTGCATCAGATAAGGAGCAGCAAGTATGCTTACCGCTTCGCTGATGATATGATATACTTTTATAGAGAACCATTAGAACGGCTAAGGATAGATACGCTATCCTATCCACAGCTACAGTTGTTCGATATGGTGACTATCCATTCTGATGCTACTGGCATCTATGGCAAATATATAATACAGTCAATAAGTCATAAATTATTACAGGATAGCCATAGGACTATTCTTATTTTACAGAAATTGAGGTGATAATATGCCAACGTATCCGACATCTCCGGCTTTACCAACAGTAACGACAGCTACAGCAATAGATACTACTTGGGGCAATAGTATCGTTAATAACATAAATGCGATAGGCGCAGATTTAGTTGATGCTCGTAGCGATATCCAGGATTTCCCTGGGATAGACCATACAGCAGGACAATCTACAGATATAAATGATATGTTGTGCGCTATCAGACATATGATAGCACAATTATCAGGGCAGATAAACTGGTACGATGACTTCTCTGGCAGTCTTAAGAATCATACTCATGCAGCAGGACAAGGCGGTCAGATATCCTGGGCTTACGTTGGTGCTTCTAATGTCCGTCTTATAGAGCTACACGCACTATATCCAGGATATGTCCAGACTAACAGCTTACGAGGTGCAGCAGCATCAGGCACTAATATCATAACGGTAGCATCAGGTGATGATGTCACTAGCTATATCAGCAGGCACTACATAGAAGGTAATTCAGCAGAAGCAACATTACAAGATACCTATATCGCTGTCAATATAACATTGCCGAAAGACTTCACAACATGGGCAACTAGTAACGCTATACAGGTACAATATATCACAGAGAACATCTCTACTACAAACTGCAAAGTTGATTTATATGCGTATAAGACAGGAACGGCAGGTGTAATCGCTAGCTCGATAGATAACGCCTCTATAACATGGTCGAATATTACGATAGATGACTCATCTCTTGGTAGTTGGTCGGCTGGTGATGTGCTAGAGCTTTATATCAAGCTCAGCAGTAAGTCTAATTATTATGCGCGTATAGGTAAGATAAGCTTGAACTATACTTCATAAAAAGAAAAAAAAAGGGCGGGTTATAACCCGCCTATATAGGTAAGCCTAAAGATCAATAAGATTAGCCCTATCCAAAATAGGGCTTTTATCATGCTATACATCTTCATCTTATCTCCTTTTCCTTGAGGCTGTCCAACAGTTCCCCTACTACTGGGCAATCCATACTTATATGTTTCCAATTACAGTAAAATCTAAGTATCAGCTCAAAATCTAAAAGAGCAGGTGCTTCCTCTACAGGTGCGAACCAGGTTCTGTCGAACTTATTGCCATCAACGAGCTTCCGCTCGATGGCAAATTTGCAGGGTTTATCATCAATAATATCGGGAACGTAAAGCCTTATCCTCCCATATATTCGTGCCTCCACCCACTTCTCTGAGCCGATGAAGGCATATTTTTCCTTTAGCACATCTAAAAATTTTTTTGGCAGAATTGTATATCCTGCCAGGATTGTTTGCGTTTCTACTGTGCATTTTTTGTATTCCATTGCTTTTTTTCCTTTCTTATGTTATGATAATACCAATTATCCTTGCACTTGGTAGAGCAAAATAACTGGTTATTACTAGATCTAATAAAGCTATGCCCACATTGCTTACAATATGATATAAGCAATGTAGAATTTTGCCTATAGTGAGAACGTCTTTTTTTGTTTCTTCCAATCACTTTACAGGCAGGTGAACAATATATTTGCCTATGATGTGACGGTAAGAAGCTTTTACCGCAGCCCGCGCAAAAAAACCCTTTCACCTCCTTGCTTTTTGCAGCCGGGACTCTGATAAATTTCTCAGTGGTTTCATTTTCTTTATCTTTCGGTGAGAATATATCTATTAAGCTGGTCTCACCGAAATAAAAACCAGTGCCACCGTCTCTTTTGAATCCATGTGCTACAAGGCTTTTATGGCAAGCCATTGTAGCAATAGTAAAAGAATTTGCACCTTCCACCGATTCAAAAAAGACAGTAGATAATACATCAGAATATATAGCTTCCATTAATCCTCGCTTCTTCAGCTCATCCCTAAACGAGGGGCTTATACAAGTACGAATAGCTCTAAAAGCTAATCGTGCTTGCTCAGGATTAATAGCATAATAAATCTGATGCGTTTTCATTTCTTATTCTCAAAATAAAAAGTAGTTGGTCGGCTGGTGATGTGCTAGAGCTTTATATCAAGCTCAGCAGTAAGTC